>NZ_MAKD01000118.1:0-37422 GCF_001691235.1 Vibrio sp. ZF57
CATATCACTTACTACCGTTTTTGTTTTTAGTTCCCGCTAATCCGCGATGAACCAAATTTTATGCCATAGGGTTCGATGTTGACGTTGTAAGTGTTGTGAATGGTCACACATAATCAACTACCTCCATATGCAGGTGGTTGATACTATACATGTCACTTAGCTTTCTCAAATAAATTCAGGAAAAATTCGTAATAATTACTTATTAATAGATTTGTCATAAATTAAACAATGCCTTAGCATTTTTGGTGGTTATGTTTTCGACTTCTTCAAGGGTAATTCCGCGTAATTCGGCGATGCGTTTTGCTACTAATTCTGTGTAGGCTGGTTCATTGCGTTTACCGCGATTCGGTGTTGGTGCCAAGTATGGGCAATCTGTCTCTAGAATGACGTAATCCATATCGAGATGTGGGATCACCTTGTCCATCCCAGAGTTCTTAAAGGTCGAAACGCCGCCTAAACCTAAATGAAATCCTAGCTCGTTGATCGCTTGAGCTTCCTCTAAGCTGCTACCAAAGCAATGGAATACCCCGCGTAAGCTGCCATCTTGTTCTTTACGAAGTAGGGCAAGTGTCTCTTCAATGGAATCACGAGTGTGGATCACCACAGGTAGATCAAGCTCTTTTGCCCACTGCAGTTGAGTCACAAACGCCATCTCTTGTTCAGCCTTGAAGGTTTTATCCCAGTACAAGTCGATACCAATCTCACCCACGGCGATAAAGTCATGCTTATCAAACCAAGCCCGAATGGTTTTGAGGGTTTGCTCGATATTCGCATCCACATAACAAGGGTGTAAGCCCATCATTGAACGGCACACATCAGGAAACTGCGCTTCCGTTGCTAACATTGGTTCGATAGATTCTAAATCGATGTTCGGCAATAGAATGGTATCAATCCCTTGAGCCAGTGCGCGCTGCACAACTTGTTCGCGGTCTTCATCGAATTCGCTAGCGTAAATATGAGCATGGGTGTCGATCATTGTTTTGTCCTGAAAGCGGTCTTTACTGAGTTGTCATGAGTATACGGCAGTGTGAGGAGAAGGTCATTTTTTGCCATTTATCCCTATTTTTGAGTGGGTTTCATATTTTACTGCTAGCGTCCTGAGCCATCAGTGATATGCTTTTGCCTGTATTTAGCACTTTTCATATCTAAGTATTTCGGTGCTTAGACTAGGCAAGGAGAATCTAGTGTCTGTTTCAATTCAAGGTCAATTCCCAGGTCGCCGTATGCGCCGTATGCGTAAGCACGACTTTAGCCGTCGCCTAATGGCAGAAAATCAATTGTCTGTGGATGATCTAATCTACCCAATGTTTATCCTGATGGGTAAAGACCGCCGCGAGCCTGTCGAGTCAATGCCAGGTGTTGAACGCTTGTCGATCGACTACATGCTTGAGGAAGCAGATTACCTGTCAAAGCTGGGTGTTCCTGCGATTGCTCTATTTCCAGTCGTGAACCAAGATGCTAAAAGTTTATGCGCAGCTGAAGCTCATAACTCAGAAGGTTTGGTGCAGCGCGCTGTACGTTTACTAAAAGAGCATGTGCCAAACATTGGCGTTATTACTGACGTAGCACTAGACCCGTTCACCACTCACGGCCAAGACGGCATCATCGATGAAGATGGTTACGTGATGAATGACGAGACGACTGAAGTCTTGATCAAGCAAGCATTATCACACGCTGAAGCGGGTGCTGACGTAGTTGCCCCATCGGATATGATGGATGGTCGCATTGGTAAGATCCGTGAAGCGTTAGAAGAAGCGGGCCATATTCATACTCAGATTATGGCGTACTCTGCAAAATATGCATCGTGCTACTACGGCCCATTCCGTGATGCAGTTGGCAGTGCTTCGAACCTGAAAGGTGGTAACAAGAAGAACTACCAGATGGATCCAGCCAACAGCGATGAAGCGATTCATGAAGTCGCGATGGATCTTAATGAAGGTGCGGACATGGTGATGGTGAAACCAGGCATGCCTTACCTTGATATTGTTCGTCGTGTTAAGCACGAACTGCAAGCGCCTACGTTTGCTTACCAAGTATCTGGTGAATACGCGATGCACAAAGCGGCGATTCAAAACGGCTGGCTGAAAGAGCGCGAAACCGTCATGGAATCACTGTTGTGCTTTAAGCGTGCTGGCGCTGATGGCATTCTTACTTACTTCGCTAAAGATGTCGCAGAGTGGCTTGCTGAAGATAACGCACAAGCTGCTGAGCATTTAAAAGAAAAGTAACCGTGTAGATCTCACTTAAGTGATCAGTAAAGGGTTGGCCATTGTGCCAGCCCTTTCGTTTATAAGGATGAATAAGATGTCAGTTGTCGTACGTGAAGGTTCTTTAGAAGAAGTGGTGTCTGTGGTCGAGCAGATCTCTGAGTTCGCTAAAAAAGAGAGTGTCGCTTCTCTGTCAGAGCGGCTGGCAGGGAAAAAGAGCCTTATCTTAGTGGCTGAAGAAGCTGGCGTGTTGCTTGGCTTTAAGATCGGCTATGAATTGGATCAAGATACTTTTTACAGCTGGTTTGGTGGCGTGTCACCGCTCGCGAGGAACAAAGGCGTTGCACAGGCGCAATTAGACGTTCAGGAACAGTGGGCGAAAGAGCAGGGCTACAGACAGTTAAAGGTTAAGTCTCGTAACCAGTTCCCTGCAATGTTGCGCCTGTTATTGAGAAACGGTTACCTAATCGAAAGATTTGAAGAAAAAGAAGACATTAATGACCATAGAATCCATTTTTTGAAGCAAATTTAAGCACTGCTGTTAACGGTTTATAAATCAAATGAGATTTATTCTCATTTAATTGTTGACTATTAAATGAGAATCATTATTATTAACTTCGTCTTAGGGAATGAGGAAATGTTCACAAGGATGTTAAGTACTCAAGTATCTACTTGGTTACCCAACAGAATTCTCGCGAACTTGTACTAAGTTCTTTTTGACACGACATTGCTCACATTGCTTCCAGTGTAATTTATAGCTTTTAGGTAAAGCTGTGGTATTCAATTTGAATGGCTTTACCGGTTTTTGCTAGGCGACATCTTCGGGTGTCGCTTTTTTTTATACCTACCATTTCAACAAGATGCATATTTAGTGGCACGTATTTTTATGAATAAAACGCCATCAGCATTCTTTTCCACAACGCAAGATCGAGAAAAGATCGTTGATCATCTGTTCGATCTGTAAAATTATTCTTTATTTTCAGTTGTTTATTGGTGTTTTTTGAGTTGTTCACCGTAGTTCTCAACAGGGTGGATAAATAATATAAACAGAGTTATCCACAGAACGCTTGCGTCTAAGAACAAAAAATAACAACAAATCGATTATAACGAACACAACCGAGTGAACGGATACAGATCGACAACGTGGAATCCAACCAACAGACGTGGCATTCTTAACAGATAATTTCTGTACTTACTGGATACACAAACATTATGGCTCGTATTCCTGATAATCCATTGATTCTGATCGATGGCTCTTCTTACCTATATCGCGCGTTTCATGCTTACCCTGGCACCATGAGCAATGGTGATATCCCGACTAACGCGGTTTACGGTGTAGTTAACATGCTGCGCAGCATGATGCGTCAATTTGCTTCTGATCGTATTGCGGTTATTTTTGATGCAAAAGGAAAGACGTTCCGTGATGACATGTACCCAGAGTACAAGGCTAATCGTCCACCTATGCCGGATGATCTACGTTGTCAGATCGAACCTTTGCACAACGTGATTCGCGCAATGGGTCTACCACTTATCTCGATCCCAGGCGTTGAAGCGGATGATGTGATTGGTACGCTAGCTTCTCAAGCATCTAAAGCGGGCATGCCGGTTTTGATCAGTACTGGCGATAAAGATATGGCGCAGCTGGTTGATGACAACGTTACTTTGATCAACACCATGACCAACGTGGTTATGGATCGCGAAGGCGTGATAGAGAAGTTTGGCATCCCACCTGAGCTGATTATCGACTACCTTGCACTGATGGGCGATAAAGTGGATAACATTCCTGGCGTTCCAGGTGTTGGTGACAAAACAGCAACTGCTCTACTACAAGGCATTGGTAGCATCGAAAAGCTGTATCAAAACCTGGATGATATTGCCGCTCTTGGCTTCCGTGGTTCAAAAACCATGGCTAAGAAGCTGATTGATAATAAAGACAACGCTGAGATGTCTTACGAGCTTGCAACGATCAAACTGGACGTCGAGTTAGAAGAGACACCTGAGTCGCTTGTAAAAGCACAACCAAATACGGATGAGCTGATTAAGCTATACGGTCAACTGGTCTTCAAATCTTGGTTGAACGAGCTACTTGAAGGCGGCAGCGGTGTGGTTGAGGCGGATGAGAAGTCGGGTGCAGTGCGCAGCAGCACGGCATCAACCACTTCTACCGTAGAAATGAACACCTCTGCAGTGACGATTGATCGCAGCAACTACGAAACCATCTTAGATGAAGCCTCTTTTAATGCGTGGCTAGAGAAACTGAAAGCGTCAGAGGTGTTTGCCTTTGATACTGAAACAGATAGCTTGGACTACATGGTGGCTAACCTTGTTGGTCTATCATTCGCAACCGAAGAAGGCGTTGCCGCTTACGTACCGGTTGCCCATGATTACCTAGATGCACCTCAACAACTCGACCGTGATTGGGTACTTGAACAGCTTAAGCCGATTCTTGAAGATGACGCACAGGCTAAAGTCGGTCAAAACCTGAAGTACGATATGAGCGTTTTAGCGCGCTACGGTATCGAGATGAAAGGCATCAAGCACGACACCATGCTAGCGTCTTATGTTTTTAATAGCGTTGGCGGCAAGCATGATATGGACAGCCTAGCGCTGCGTTTCCTTCAGCACAGCTGCATCTCATTTGAGCAAATCGCAGGTAAAGGTAAGAAGCAGCTTACTTTCAACCAGATTGAGCTGGGTGAAGCGTCTCCATACGCAGCAGAAGATGCTGACGTGACTTTACGTCTTCATAACCGTTTGATGGAAAACATTGAGCAAGATGAAAAGCTAAAAGCCATCTATGAAGAAATCGAAGTACCACTGATCCCTGTAATGTCTCGCATTGAACGTACCGGCGTATTCATCGATGACATGTTGCTGGGCGCTCAATCGCAAGAGATTGCGGTTCGATTGGATGAGCTAGAACAGAAAGCCTACGAGATTGCAGAGCAAGAGTTCAACATGAACTCGCCAAAACAGCTGCAAGCGATCCTGTTTGAGAAAATGGGTCTGCCTGTTATCAAGAAAACGCCATCAGGTGCACCTTCAACCAACGAAGAAGTGCTGCAAGAGTTGGCTCTTGATTACCCGCTACCTAAGCTGATCATTGAGTATCGTGGCCTTGCGAAACTAAAGTCGACCTACACAGATAAACTACCGAAGATGATCAACGCTGAAACGGGTCGTGTTCATACGTCTTATCACCAAGCGGTGACAGCAACGGGTCGATTGTCTTCAACAGATCCAAACCTGCAGAACATCCCAATTCGTAATGAAGAAGGCCGTCGTATCCGCCAAGCATTCGTTGCACAACATGGTTGGAAGATTCTAGCGGTCGATTACTCTCAAATTGAATTGCGTATCATGGCGCACCTTTCGGGTGATAAAGCGCTTCTGGAAGCATTCCAACAAGGCAAAGATATCCACGCGGCAACGGCTGCTGAGATCATTGGTGTTGATATTGAGAGTGTGACCACTGAACAACGTCGTCGTGCTAAAGCCGTTAACTTCGGTCTTATCTACGGTATGAGTGCCTTTGGCTTGGCTAAGCAACTGGGTATTCCTCGTGGCGAAGCACAGCACTACATGGACACTTACTTCGAGCGTTACCCTGGCGTAATGCAGTATATGGAAGACACGCGCAGTGCTGCTTCAGAGCAAGGCTTCGTTGAAACCATTTACGGTCGTCGACTGCACCTTCCTGAGATTCAATCTCGTAATGGCATGCGTCGTAAAGCTGCTGAACGCGCGGCGATCAATGCGCCAATGCAAGGCACAGCAGCGGACATCATTAAGAAAGCGATGTTGTTGGTGGATGAGTGGATTCAAGCGGAAGGCGATGGTCGTGTAAAACTGCTTATGCAGGTACACGATGAATTGGTGTTTGAAGTGGAAGAGTCATCTTTAGCCGAAATTGAAAGTAAAGTACAAGAATTGATGGAATCCGCTGCAGAGCTAGAAGTGCCGCTTGTGGCGGAAGCTGGCCACGGTGACAACTGGGATCAAGCCCACTAATCAGTTTTTGACCTTAATAAGCAAATTAGTATGAGCCAGTGCACAAACACTGGCTTTTTTTTGTCTCAAATAAAGTTAAGTCGTAATAAGAATTTAGGTGTTTTAATAAAACATTCATGAAAAAAAACTACAAAAGTTGTTTTCATTTCTGAGCAATTGTTGTACATTAAATCTCGTAGGGTACAGAGGTAAGATGTTCTATCTTTCAGACCTTTTGTTTCACGTTATTGGATTAGGCTGATTCAGCCGCCCCAGTCAGTATTTGACTGGGGCGTTTTTTCTTGTGCGAAAGAAAAATATTTCCACCCTGCAATTACCCCGTAAAACCTCTCATTTTTAGTGCCTTTTATTACACTTTCTCAAGCACAGTGATAAACCCCTGATTTGCCTTAGATCTGGAATTCGATCAGATTTTGGTAATTTAAATCCGTCTCTAAGTCGATTGTTTTATCACTTGAAATAACTTTTATTTTACAAGTTATCGATAAAGGATTGATGGCTCACGCCTTATTTATCAGTGTATTGAGTCGGTGAATGCTCAATGTAATCCATGATTTTCTGTTGTTTCTCGGTGCTATATTTCAGAGCTTCGGCGGTGATCTGGATGGATTGCGCCATCGAAGAGATATTGTTGGTCGCTTTTACCAAGGTTTGCTGCATTGGTTTCAGGATAAGCAGATAGATAGCGGTCAAAGCGATAATAATGACGGCGATAACGGCCGCCAGCGCAATGATGATCTTAGTCTGAATATCATCCAACAGCACTTGGCTGGTTTGTTTAAAGGCGAGTCGAGATTGGTCTAAGGCTTGTGGCAGTTGATTGAGGGATGTCTTGGTGGAGCTCGCAAGCTTATTGATGCTTTCAACGGTTTGATTGAGGGCTTGTTGCTGGTCGTCGCTTAGGTTGGGGTTGTTGACTATCGCCTGCAAAGATTGCGATATCACCTCAAGAGACTCACTCGCATCTTGGGCGTACTTTTCCATGCCATCGAGGTCTAAGGTCATATCGACATTGATCAGTGGGGCTTGTTCTTGTTCTTGTTCTGCTTCAGAGGCAAACCCTGTCAGTGAGACCAACATAAGTGCAATGATTGCCAATGGTGTTTTCCACATGAGTATTCCTTTCTCATTGTTCTGATTATTTAGATGTGTCTTTTAGTATGGTTCACTTCTATTGGTTTTAGTGGCTAAATCCGATTTTTAACACTAAAAACTTAGGCTTAACTCACTCATTTTTGGGCAAAAAAATACCCCACCTATATAAGGAGGGGCATTGATAAGGCTAAATCACGTGTTGTAAGTGCTCTAACCTATAGCGATAAGTAGAGGAACTACTCTGAGTCGTTGTGCTCTTCGTCTGCTAACTCATCAATGATTTGATCAGCAAGCGCAGGCGCAAACCACTCATCCATCTTGGCACGCAGTTGGTCAACGCCGATGCCCTTCATTGAAGAGAAGACATCAACCGCAACATCACCACCGAAAGATTTTGCATCGTTACGGATTTTCAGTAGCTGTGCTTTACGCGCACCACTTTTCAGTTTGTCTGCTTTTGTTAACAAAACCTGTACTGGGATGCGGCTATCGATAGCCCAGTAGATCATTTGTTGGTCAAGGTCTTTCATTGGGTGACGGATATCCATCAATACCACTAAACCTTTCAGGCTTTCACGTCGTTGTAGGTATTCACCTAGCGACTTCTGCCATTTTTTCTTCATCTCAAGTGGTACTTGAGCAAAGCCATATCCAGGTAAATCGACGATATGACAACCGTCCGTTACCTTAAATAGGTTGATTAGCTGAGTTCGACCGGGTGTTTTACTGGTTTTCGCCAAGCTTTTTTGGTTTGTAACGCGATTTAGCGCGCTAGATTTACCAGCATTGGAGCGTCCTGCAAACGCAATTTCGATCCCTTCGTCTTCTGGTAAATGACGAATATCAGGTGCACTGGTAATGAAATGCGTGTTTTGATAATGAATTTTTACGCTCACTGTTAACTCCATCTCGACTTTGTGTAGTCGATTGATTACTTTTTTGTGAATTTGTGTAAAATAACCGTGCTCGGCATAAGGTCGCCTATTGTACCATGAGTGGCAACATAGAGTGGTACTGGAAGCTTGATAATTATAATGGAATGTCATGAAGAAATTAGCGCTAATTTTGAGTCTTTTAGCCAGCTGCTCAGTATGGGCTCAAGGTAGTATTGAAGCTGGTAAAGCCAAATCACAAACATGTGTTGCCTGCCACGGTGCTGACGGCAACAGCCTGATCACTCAGTACCCTAAGCTGGCTGGTCAACATGAGAAGTATCTAGAGAAGCAGTTAAAAGAGCTTAAGCTAGGTATGACAAGTGGTGGTAAGCAAGGTCGTTACGAACCTGTAATGGGTGCAATGGCGATGCCTTTATCTGAAGAAGATATGGCTGACCTAGCGGCATACTACGCCTCTCTACCTATCTCTAGTAACTCTACTCCTGAAAATGTAGTAGATGAAGGTAAGGTTCTTTACACAGCGGGTAACGCAGAACGCGGCGTAACGGCGTGTATTGCTTGTCATGGCCCTCGTGGTAATGGTACCGAACTTTCTGGTTTCCCTAAGATTTCAGGTCAGCACGCAGATTACATCAAGGCTCAACTTGAAAAATTCCGCGATGGTGACCGTAATAACGACATGAATGCGATGATGCGTGATGTAGCTAAAAAGTTAACAGACGCTGATATTGATACCTTATCGAAGTACGTTGGTGGTTTACACTAATTTGTCGGTTTCTTGCTCTTAGCCAGAGTAAAGGAATGTACGTTCGAGCGAGATTGAAGAGACGCCCCGATCAGTAATGGTCGGGGCGTTTTCTTTTGTATTGGTTTTATTAATGCGTTTTGTGTTTATGTCTGATTTATCAATGTGTGATCGATTTGTGTACAAAAGTGTGAAGTCGCACTCTTGTAGTCTTTTTGTAACACGGTAAAGTAACCGCCATCAGCTAGGAGCTGACTTAGATATGGATGATCATCTAGTCTAACGGTATAGACAGAAATGGATCAGGCTAGGACAGCCCAGCAACAAGGTGTTAGAAAAGGATAGCCAAAACTCATCAGGACGATGAACAACAAACAAATTTGGCATGGAAAGCACCAATAACAAATGGAGATTTGTGTACCAAGTTGAGTATGCAAATTTTGGCCGATATAGGCAGATTTAGAGAGCGATAGGTTTTCCTATCGCTTTTTTTATTGATTTGATGAAAAAACACCCAATACCTCTCCACTATAAACTCAGTTTCTGGTATGTTTCGCATCCCTGTTTAAGGATGTGCTATGTATACTTGTCCCTTATGCCATCACCAAGGCGTGAATCACTATTTTGAAGACAAACGCAGAGCCTATCTGCAGTGTCAGCAATGTGAACTGGTATTTGTTAAACCTGAACAAAGGTTAGAAGCAAAAGAAGAAAAAGCACACTATGATCTCCATGAGAACGATCCTAGTGATGCAGGCTATCGCCGCTTTTTATCTCGCATCGCGGATCCACTAACAGACAAAATTTCATCTAACTCACACGGGTTGGATTTTGGTTGTGGCCCAGGCCCTACGCTATCTATTATGTTAGAAGAAGCCGGACACACCATGGAGTTGTACGATATCTATTACCACCCAGAACCCTCTGTGTTGGAAAAAACGTATGACTTTATGACTGCCACGGAGGTGATAGAGCATCTTTATCACCCAGACAAAGTGTGGCAGCAATGGTTGAATTTAGTTAAACCCAAGGGCTGGATTGGTCTTATGACTAAACTAGTAATAGACGTAGACGCGTTTGCTGGTTGGCACTACAAGAATGACCCGACACATGTCGTCTTCTTTAGTCGTCAAACATTCCAGTTTTTGGCAGAGCGGGATAAGCTCGAACTAGAATTTTTTGGAAATGATGTAATTTTACTGAGGAAAGTGCAGTAATGGGTCGTAGTAAGAAATCAAGAAAGCCGGGAGCACTTGGCGCTCCGGAGCCTATGGTTACTCGTAACCGTAGTGAATCTGATGTTGAAGGTCGTGAACGTAAGCGTGTTAAAAAGCGTAAAGGCCTTAAGTCTGGCAGCCGTCACTCAGATGGTAGCGAAGCAAAACAGCGTAAAGCTGCACAAGCTCGTGATCCACGTTTAGGCAGCAAGAAAAAAATTCCGCTGATCGTTGAACCAGCGAAGAAGCCGACTAAACAAGAGCGCAAGCTATCTAACGAACAAGAGTTAGAGATGCTTGAGAATGACGCTCAACTGAACACACTCCTAGATCGTATCGAAAATGGTGAAAACCTAGGTGCTGGTCTACAGAAGTTTGTTGATGAGAAACTTGATCGTATCGAACACCTAATGGGCCGCTTAGGTCTACTAGAGCCAGAAGACGATGAAGAAGAGATCTTCGAAGAAGCACCGGTTGCCTCTAAGAAGAAAGCGAGCTCTGACGAAGACTTGCTATCTCAATTCGAAGATTTCGATTTAGACAGCTTTAAAGGTTAATAGCCAGTGAACGTAACCTTATTAGCAATTGCTGGTGGAATTATCATTCTCGGCTTGGGCTCTTACGCAGGTTACCTTCTACTTCAAGTGAAGAAGCAGACGGAGTTGCAAAAGCAGCATCAAGCACTAGCCATTGAAAAACGCAACGCGACGATTTACGAAAACGTAAATACTTTGTGCTTAGCGGGCATTCAAGGGCAATGTGACTTACCTGAGATCAGTATCCGAGTGTGTATCATTATGGATAATGTTCAGGGTGATGAGCGTGTCGATTTTGATTCTGAGTATCCTGCTCTTTCTGAGCTGTACCATATCGTAAAAGATATGGCTCGCGGAGAGGCAAGACAGGAACTGACGAAGAAAGAGCGCATGCAGCAGAATCTCACGCGCCATAAGGCAGAGACTCGCTTGAATGATGCGGTCATTGAAGATCTGAAAAGGTTGCAAGAGAAGGTTAAACCTCTCAACAACCAAATCAACATTCAGATGATCTAGTCGCTAAGACTATTTAAAATAGAGGCTTGTTTAATACAGGGTGTTCTTGAGACACCTTATCTTTATAGATAGTGTTAAATGAGCCTTCTTACCTTTTGCGTCTCGTTAATCCCGACGCTTTGTTAGTGATCAAGCTAGCAGTTCTGAGTTTTTGTCTAAAAAATTGATTTTGTCTTGGAACGACCTTACAGGTCGTGTGGCAAAATAACCCGTCTATATTTTAATGTATGTAAAATGATTTGAGAGACCTTAGGTTCTCGCGGATCTAAATTGGAAATACCGCTATGTCGAGCAAGCCAGTAACAACGAATCAGCAAATCGTTTGGGATCAAGAGATCTTAAACAAGTACAACTATTCGGGACCTCGTTACACCTCATACCCAACTGCGTTGGAGTTTCATGAAGCGTTTACCGTCGCTGATTACGACATGGCGTGTACTCAATATCCTGAGCGTCCACTCTCTCTTTACGTGCATATCCCGTTCTGCCACAAGCTTTGTTACTACTGTGGTTGTAATAAAGTCATTACTCGTCACTCGCATAAAGCGGATGAGTACCTTGATGTGATTGAACATGAAATCCGCCAACGCGCCTCTTTATTGAATGGCCGTGAAGTGACGCAATTGCACTTCGGTGGTGGTACGCCAACGTTCTTGACCAAAACACAAATCACTCGTTTGATGAGTATTTTGCGTGAAGAGTTTAACTTCACCGCTGACGCTGAAATCAGTATTGAAGTTGACCCGCGTGAGATTGAGCTAGACGTACTTGACCACCTGCGTAACGAAGGCTTCAACCGCCTGAGCATTGGCGTGCAAGACTTCAATAAAGAAGTGCAGAAACTGGTTAACCGTGAGCAAGATGAAGAGTTCATCATTGCGATGGTTAAACGAGCGAAAGAGCTAGGCTTCCGTTCAACTAACCTGGATTTGATCTACGGCCTACCAAAGCAGACTCAAGCTTTGTTCGCTGAAACATTGAAGCAAGTGTTAGAAATGAAGCCGGGCCGTTTATCGGTATTTAACTACGCACACATGCCTCAGCTGTTTGCGGCGCAGCGTAAGATTAAAGACGAAGATCTACCTGAAGCGAAAGAGAAAATGGCTATCTTGCAAGATACCATCGAGACGCTAACGGGAGCGGGTTACCAGTTCATTGGTATGGATCACTTCGCACTACCTGAAGATGAGCTAGCCGTAGCACAGCGTGAAGGTATTCTGCATCGTAACTTCCAAGGCTACACGACCCAAGGTGAAGCTGACTTAATTGGTTTCGGTGTCTCTGCTATCTCTATGGTCGGTGATGCTTACGCTCAAAACCAAAAAGAGCTGAAGAAGTATTACGCTCAGGTGAATGACCTGCGTCATGCACTTTGGAAAGGTGTGGTATTAGACAGTGATGACCTAGTGCGTCGTGAGGTCATTAAACAGCTTATCTGTAACTTTAAGCTTGATAAAACCATGATCGAGTCTGAGTTTTCTGTAGACTTTAATGGTTACTTCAAAGAAGACTTAGGGCTCCTGCAAACCTTCATTAATGATGAGTTGGTTGAAGTGGATGACAAAGAAATCCGCGTGACTTTGCGTGGCCGTTTGCTGATCCGTAACATCTGTATGTGTTTTGATAAATACTTACGTGCAAAGGCTCGCCAGCAGCAATTCTCTCGCGTTATCTAATCGCTCGATAGAGAATAGAACAATAAAAAATGCCAGCATCATGCTGGCATTTTTGTATCTGACTCATTCGATTTCTGCCTGGTTTAGGTGAGACTCTCAGTGGTATTTTGTTTGACCTTGGCACTTTGCTTGGAGTTGATGAGGTCGGTAGGCCATTGGTCAAACGGAACTGGGCGACTGTATAAGAAGCCTTGAGCAAGCGGGCACTGCAGCTGCTTGAGAAGTTCAGCCTGTTGCTGTGTTTCAACGCCCTCTGCCACCAAGCTTACTTTGAAGCCCTTAGTGATGTTAACGATGGCCGCGACGATGGAGCTATCTAGGTTCTCTTTATCAAGTTTGCTGACAAAGCTGCGATCGATCTTTAAGCAATCAAATGGCAGTTTGTGTAAATAAGCCAGTGACGAATAGCCGGTACCAAAGTCATCAATCGCAATTGATATCCCTAGTGCTTTTAGAGTCAGCATGTTATCGATGATGGTCGGGTCGTTGTCGACGATGCGTGATTCGGTGATCTCTAGTGTCAGGTTGCTTGCTGGCAGATTTGTGTCTCGCAACGTGCCTTTTACTTGTTCCACAAAGCCACTTTCACTCAGTTGATCGACCGACAGGTTAACGTGAATAGAGAAGTCCTTGCTCCATTTTCCTGACTCAATCGCGATGGCTGTATCTCGACACGACTTATGCAGAATTTGTTTTCCGATATCGTCAATGAGCCCGCTCTCTTCCGCGAGAGGAATGAACTCGAGTGGCGAGATCACCCCTTCATCCGTTATCCAGCGAGCTAAAGCTTCTGCTCCTATGGTCGAGCCAGATTCCAGATCAATAATAGGCTGATAAAACGGTTCGAACTGTTGAAGCTCAATCGCTCGGTTCATCCGCGCTAACATCTTGGTGCGATGTCTCGATGCTTTGCCCATTTCAAGGCTATAAATACAGACACTGGTTTTGTCTTGTTTCGCATTGCTCAATGCAATGCTGCTGCTGCGTAGCAGGAGTGTAATGTCGTGAAGATTCGAGACATTCACTATCCCCATCGATACCTTAATCACCACGCTTTCCGATTCCATTGAAAATGGGGAAGCGAAGGTTTGAAGTAAGCGGTTAGTCAGCAGCTGAACATCATCGCTTTGCGTTACGTTTGGCGCGTAGATGGCAAACTCATCACCACCAGTGCGAGCTAGTAGGTATTCGGATGGCAGTGTGCCTCTTAAACGAGCGGCCGCAATGATAAGTAGCTGGTCGCCATTGTAATGACCTAGGCTGTCATTGATGTCTCGGAAGCGATCAATACCAATCAAATACAGTGTGCCTTTTTCGTTGTCGGGGTGTTTCTTGGCAGCGTCAATAAAGCCTTCACGGCTGTATAGCTTGGTTAATGAGTCATAGGTAAGTTGAGACTGTAATGCATGAAACGAAGCCTTTAAGTTGTTGGTCATTTCATTGAATGACTCGACCAACATGCTGGTTTCATATATATGCCCTGTTTTTGGCATGCTCGCGTCCCAATCGCCCTTAGCAAGGCGTTTTGCCGCATCCGCTGTCGAGGTGATGGGTTGGGTTGCGCGATTAAAGGCAATTAATCCTGCAATGACCCCAATGCAGCTCAGTGCTAGCCCAAGCAACCAACTGTTTCTTTGATTTTCTGGCAATTCACCGAGCAGATTGCTTTCAGGGATCGACACCCCAATAAACCACGTGAGCCCGTGCTCATCTTCGTATGGGGTGATTTGGTTGAAGTAGCGTTCGTTGTCTAGGCTAAAACTAAAGCGCTGCTCGCCCAAATTCTCGATTAGGTGGAATTGCTCTACGTAGCTAGCACTCTCACGTATGACTGGATTAGCACTCTCTGTTGCTAGTTTGCGTTGCCCTTTGTTGGTTTGTCCTGTGCCCCATGAAACGACACTGTCTCCGCCTGAGTGCGCGACCAAGCGTTGCTGCTTATCGATGATGTAAACAGAGGCATCCGTTCTATCTTTGAGCTTTCTGAGAAACGCATTGAAGGTATTGATTTTGATGTCGCTGACTACGACGGCTTTGAATTCATTATCATCATAGATAGGCGCTAGAGCAGATAAGGTGATTTCTTGACGTTCGTCAGCATTGGCATAAATTGGTGACCATAACGGTTTTTTCTGTGTCGCAATGGGTGTGTACCAAGGACGGATTCTAGGATCGTAACCTGAAATCACCGATCGAATGTCTTCACTAATTTTGCTGCCACGGTAAATGACCAGCTGATCATTGGTGCGTTCGTCTTGCACCATCAAGGTGTAGCCTTTGTTGGCTTCTTTGCGGAAACCGACGTAGTTACCATCTTCAGAACCAAAGCCGATCGCATCGAGTTGAGGTACAGCAGTGTAATGGTCTGAAAACGTATAAAAAATATAGTCTTGGACCTTACTAAGATTGCCTGCTTGATAAAGATGGTGGTAGCCGATGTTATGGCTGAGCGAGAGGTTGGCGTGAAATGGCTTTTCTAAAAAATTAGACAGGCTTTGATGAACATTGTCAGTCAGTGATGTCAGCTGGCGTGCACTAACATCACTCACCATCTCTTTGTAGCTTAGCTTTTGAGTGAAAACCATTACACCCATAGTGAACAGAAAAATCATCACGAATGGCAGAACCACTGCGGTTCTCAAAGTAATTTGTGTTTTCAAAGACATCTTTAGCTACAACTTTGGTGAATAGTGTACTGTAATTGTACCGACACTATTCAAACCAAGCGACACTTTTTTGGTTAAAAAGTAGCTGCATCGAGAATCATATAAGGTCTAGTACAGTTCTTTGAGTTTACGAGTTAGGGTGTTTCTTCCCCATCCCAAAACCTTAGCTGCATCCTGTTTATGACCATTAGTGTGGTGGAGTGCAGCTTCTAGCAGTATACGTTCAAATTCTGGCAGAGCATAAGTGAGCAGCTCTTTTTCTCCTGAATCAAGCGCACACTTTGCCCAATTAGCGAGCAGTTGTTGCCAGTTGTCTCCCGTCCCTGAAGTGGTCACCACTTTTTCTTCCAACAGTTCTGGAGGCAAGTCTGAAGGGAGTATTTCACTGCCGCTCGCCATGACTGTGAGCCAACGACAGATGTTCTCAAGCTGACGTACGTTACCCGGCCAATTTAGCTGATTGAGCTTCATGATGGTCTCAGAGTGCAGTGTCTTCACTTCTACACCAAGCTCTTCAGCGGCGGATGCTAGGAAGTGGTGAGTCAGCTTTTCAATGTCTTGTTTACGTTCGCGCAGTGCCGGAATATGGATTCGGATAACGTTCAGTCGATGGAAAAGGTCTTCACGGAAACCACCGTCATGCACCAAGCGCTCAAGATCTTGGTGGGTTGCTGCAACGATACGAACGTCTACCTTAACTGCAGAGTGACCGCCGACGCGATAAAATTGGCCATCAGAAAGCACGCGCAGTAGTCGAGTCTGAATATCGAGTGGCATATCGCCTATTTCATCAAGAAACAGAGTACCGCCGTTGGCTTGTTCAAAGCGTCCTTGGCGAACACTGTTAGCGCCAGTAAAAGCGCCTTTTTCGTGGCCAAACAGTTCAGACTCGATCAGATCTTTGGGGATTGCTGCCATGTTCAAGGCAATGAAGGGCTTCTTAGCTCTTGGGCTGTGACGATGCAGAGCGTGAGCGACCAATTCTTTACCGGTACCCGATTCACCATTGATCAGCACGGATATGGATGAGCGAGACAAACGGCCAATCGCTCGGAAAACCTCCTGCATTGCCGGTGCTTCACCGATGATTTCTGGCGCGTTGGTGTCTTCAGCGACCTCACTGGCTTGTTCGCGTTTCTGCTCTTGGCTGTGCGCGATCGCTCGTTCGACTAGAGTCAGTGTTTCATCAATATCGAACGGCTTTGGAAGATATTCAAAGGCGCCTTTTTGATAAGCATTCACCGCCGCATCAAGGTCTGAGTGCGCGGTCATAATGATCACGGGCAGGTCGGGAGAGCGTTGATGAACCTGATGCAACAGCTCAATCCCGTCAATGCCGGGCATGCGAATGTCAGACACCAATACGTCCGGTGTCTCGCGCTCAAGCGCAAGCAACACGCTCTCAGCATCAGCAAATGTTTCACACTTAATATCCGCAGATGAAAGTGTTTTCTCTACTACCCAGCGGATAGAGCTGTCGTCATCGACGACCCAAACGTATCCCTTACTCATAATTCAATTCCTTTGCAGCCAAATCTATTGTGATAATCATTGTTGTTTTTATGATGTCTTAATCTTTGTGTTACCGAGCTAAGCCTTTCATCTCGCTGTCCAATAGCGAGGTTCTTATGACCTAAATCGGTAGATAAATCGTGAATGTGGTGTTGCCTGGCCAGCTTTCAACATCAATTTTCCCATTGTGTTGATCGATCAGGTTTTGAGAAATCGATAGCCCCAGCCCTGTTCCACCTTCTCGTCCGCTGACCATTGGGTAAAACAGCGTGTCTTTTAAATCATCGGGGATGCCCGGACCGTTGTCGCTGATCTCAATACGAGCTGCGAGTTTGTGTCGCTGCCCGTGAATATTTGCTTGATGCACCGTTCTGGTGCGAATGGTGATTTTGCCAGAATCTTGAGTCTTTAGAATCTGCGCTGCATTGCTCACGATATTGAGCATCGCTTGTTCAACCTGTGCCGAATCCATCAAGATGTCCGGTAGGCTCGGGTCGTAATCCCTTTCGATGGCGAGCGTTGAACCCGATTCGAGCTCTACGAGCTGCCTGACTTTCTCAAGTATCTGGTGAAGGTTCTCTTCTGATTTAGTCCCCGGCTTCTGTGGGCCAAGCAGACGGTCGACTAATGCTCTTAAGCGGTCGGCTTGCTCAATAATGATCTGCGTATATTCATTAAGAGACTGATCAGGAAGCATTTTCCCAAGTAACTGCGCCGCACCTCTTAAGCCACCGAGTGGATTTTTGATCTCATGTGCTAACCCGCGTACCAGCAACTTAGCCGCTTGTTGTTGTGCATGTTGGTTGAGCTCTTGGCTAAGGCGTCTTTGCTGGTCTATCTTGCGCATCTCAACCAATAACAGCGTCTCTCGCTGCCAAGATATTGGGCTAACCGTGACTTCAAGCATCAGTGGGCGGTTATCAACAACGAAGGTAACGTCACTGTCGGTAATGCTCTGGCCACTTTGTAGCGGTTGCGTCAGAAGCGCCAAATCAAGTGAAGCGTGTTGGATAAGTTGGCTCAGTGGATGATCAACGATGCGTCGTGCGCTCTGTGAAAAGAGCTGCTCAGCCGCCGGATTTGCGTATCGGACATACAATTGCTCATCGAGCATTAATGTCGAAGTCACCATATTGTCGAGAATGGCGCTGGAAAGATGGTGTGTATCTATGCTGTCGCTTTTGGCTGATCGATTCACTATTTCGTCCTTGAACTGGTGTTTTTCTCACTGCACCAAATTGGTGCGTAGCTAAGTTCAAGTATGGCGCATATCAACCAGAAGCTAAAGATAATTCATTAGAGTCGCTGAAAGCTGCTTCGATTAGGTGAAAAGTAGAGGTTATTTGGCCTCTTTTAACACATTGGCCTACTTGAGCGTCGCTCGATGTAAATACACGGTGACTGGACTAGTAGATGCAATAAGCTTGCCGCTTCTATGTGCTTGAATTGCAATGGTGTGAGTACCTCGTTCGATACCTTTTAATTCCCAAATAGGTTGGGTCTGTGGGGCGCCATATCGACGGCCATCGAGCATCAATTGTAATTGCTCACCTATACCAAGCTTTCGGTTGAGTTCTATCTGAATCGGGATTAAGCCGCGATTACTACGAATGGTTTGATCATGAACTGGAGTCAACATGGTGAGGGCTAATTGAGTAGGAACCTCGCGCTTTGTGGTTTCGGTTTCTGCCTGAGTTTTGGCTGGCGTTGCCGTTTTAGTTGTAGAGGAAGCAGCAGCGTCAACCGGAGTTGAGGCCTCAAATTTAGGGGCGGGTGCTGAAGCTTGCACATCTGGCAGGCGAAGAGCCTCGGCATCTTGAGCGCTAGGGTTATCACTAAAGTGGAGCACGCCATCTTCATCTATCCAGGTATACACCGTTTGAGCAGAGCACGAGAGCGCGACTGTTAACCCGATTAGGAACAGTATGTTTTTCATATCTTTAGCCTCTTTTCACCGCTAGGTGATTTCACGTTTGGCGTTGGTTTTATTGTATTTAGCGCGACAGCCTCTGAGGGCTTTTGTCTAAGGTATGGTACGAGGAAGCGGGGGGAGGGAGAATATAAAAAAGGCCCGCCTGCGAGGCGAGCCTAATATTTAGTCAGCGATTCTTACAAGGTTGCAGTAAGAAATGGCTTATCTCTACAGGAGATTAAACTGAGTAGTACAGTTCAAACTCAAGTGGGTGTGTAGCCATGTTCACGCGTTGTACGTCGTCAGATTTCAGAGTGATGTAAGAATCGATGAAATCGTCAGAGAATACGCCGCCAGCTGTTAGGAACTCACGGTCTTCGCTAAGCGCTGCTAGAGCTTCTTGTAGAGATTCTGCAACTGTTGGGATTTCAGCTGCTTCTTCTGCAGGAAGGTCGTATAGATCTTTATCCATAGCTTCGCCTGGGTGAATCTTGTTCTTGATGCCGTCAAGGCCAGCCATAAGCATTGCTGAGTAGCATAGGTATGGGTTAGCTGCTGGGTCACCAAAACGTAGCTCGATACGACGTGCTTTAGGGCTTGGTACTACTGGGATACGGATAGAAGCAGAACGGTTACGTGCTGAGTAAGCAAGCATTACAGGTGCTTCGAAACCAGGTACAAGACGCTTGTACGAGTTAGTTGATGGGTTAGCAAACGCGTTGATTGCACGAGCGTGCTTGATTACACCACCGATGTAGTAAAGAGCCATTTCAGATAGGCCGCCGTACTTATCACCAGCAAACAGGTTAACGCCGTCTTTTGCTAGAGATTGGTGAACGTGCATACCAGAACCGTTGTCACCAACTAGTGGCTTAGGCATGAATGTCGCTGTTTTACCAAATGCGTGAGCAACGTTGTGTACAACGTACTTGTAGATTTGAGTTTCATCAGCTTTCGCTGTTAGCGTGTTGAAGCGAGTAGCGATTTCGTTTTGACCCGCAGTTGCTACTTCATGGTGGTGAGCTTCAACAACTAGGCCCATCTCTTCCATTACTAGACACATTGCTGAACG
This sequence comes from Vibrio sp. ZF57, assembly GCF_001691235.1. Classification (NCBI taxonomy): domain Bacteria; kingdom Pseudomonadati; phylum Pseudomonadota; class Gammaproteobacteria; order Vibrionales; family Vibrionaceae; genus Vibrio; species Vibrio sp. ZF57. The sequence goes on from NZ_MAKD01000118.1 coordinate 20,062, forward strand.
GATGTCTTGAGATGAATCTACTGGAGCTACTGGGAAGTAACCGCCTTTAACGCCAGGACGGTGACCTTTGTTACCGCCTTCGAAGTCAGAACCTGTGTTCCAAGCTGCTTCTACGTCATCGATCTTGAAGAAAGAACCAGACATGTCGTTTGAGAACTTAACGTCGTCAAATAGGAAGAATTCTGGCTCTGGACCAACTAGAACTGTGTCTGCGATACCTGTAGAACGTAGGTACTCTTCAGAACGTTTAGCGATAGAGCGTGGGTCACGGTCGTAGCCTTGCATTGTTGCAGGCTCTAGGATGTCACAACGGATGTTTAGCGTTGCGTCTTCTGTGAATGGGTCCAGTACAGCAGATGCTGCGTCTGGCATCATTACCATGTCAGATTCGTTAATGCCTTTCCAACCAGCTACTGAAGAGCCGTCAAACATTTTGCCTTCTTCGAAGAAGTCTGCATCAACTTGGTGAGAAGGAATAGAGATATGCTGCTCTTTACCTTTTGTATCAGTAAAACGTAAGTCGATAAATTTAACTTCGTTCTCTTGGATCAGGGATAGTACATTTTCTACTGACATCTTGGATAACCTCCAGTGTTATTAATTCGGTATTAGCTCGATTCGGTTGAAACTAGCATTGATTAATGTCTATAAGTGCATTAATCGATGCTGATTTATCTACTGCCAAAAACGTGCCAAAAAAATTATTCCATTAATTTCAATGATTTACTTGTTTTGCGATTTTTCTTAATCTGGTTTTTGCACCAAAATGATCTCCGGTCGCACCTTATTGGTGCAATTGTTTGTCTGTGCACCAATATGAGACATAAGCGAGCACCATTCAGCAATGAATTGCCTAAGTTGTCAATCCACTTTTGTTATTTTGCGGGAGATTTGGTTCGCCACTCGCAGGTGATACTTTTTTAGAGTCCTACGAATTGGGCTGTTCAACACTGTACTGAATCAAAGTTAAGCGGATATGAATCGCTAATAAAGAAAAAAGCCCCGGTTCAGATCACATATTTCTGGGTTTTTGTCTAGAATCTGGTATATTATTGACCGTTTTTTAAATCAAGCTAGCGGTTATTATCCAAACTTTTGAGATAAGTGACGGCTACTTTTATGAGTGAATCGAGAATCCATGTCTACTCCACAGATTGATAAGTTAAGAAATATCGCGATCATCGCGCACGTTGACCACGGTAAAACGACTTTGGTTGATAAACTGCTACAACAGTCAGGCACTCTTGAGTCTCGTGGTGAAGCTGAAGAGCGTGTCATGGATTCGAATGACATCGAAAAAGAGCGTGGCATTACCATTCTTGCTAAGAACACAGCAATCAACTGGAATGATTACCGCATCAACATCGTAGATACTCCGGGACACGCGGACTTCGGTGGTGAAGTTGAGCGTATCATGTCTATGGTTGACTCTGTTCTGCTTATCGTTGACGCAGTTGATGGCCCAATGCCTCAAACTCGTTTCGTAACGCAAAAAGCATTCGCACACGGTCTTAAGCCAATCGTTGTAATCAACAAGATTGACCGCCCAGGCGCTCGTCCTGATTGGGTTATGGATCAAGTATTCGACCTTTTCGACAACCTAGGTGCTACTGATGAGCAACTAGACTTCACAGTTGTTTACGCTTCAGCTCTAAACGGCTGGGCAACAATGACTGAAGGCGAAACTGGCGAGAACATGGAACCATTGTTCCAAGCTGTTGTTGATACAGTAGACGCGCCTGCAGTTGACCTTGACGGTCCACTACAAATGCAAATTTCGCAACTTGATTACAGCTCTTACGTAGGTGTTATCGGTGTTGCTCGTGTTACTCGTGGTTCTGTTAAACCAAACCAACAAGTAACTATCGTCAATGCAGAAGGCAAAAAACGTAACGGTAAAGTAGGTACAGTTCTTGGTTACCTAGGTCTTGACCGTCACGAAGTTGAGCAAGCTAACGCTGGCGACATCATTGCAATCACTGGTCTTGGTGAGCTGAAAATTTCAGACACTATCTGTGACGTAAACAATGTTGAAGCAATGACTCCGCTTTCTGTTGATGAACCAACAGTAACAATGACGTTCCAAGTAAACACTTCTCCGTTCGCGGGTAAAGAAGGTAAGTTCGTTACTTCACGTAACATCCTTGAGCGTCTAGAGAAAGAACTAGTACACAACGTTGCACTACGTGTTGAAGAAACTGATAACCCAGATCGTTTCCGTGTTTCAGGTCGTGGTGAACTTCACCTATCTATCCTGATCGAAAACATGCGTCGTGAAGGTTTCGAGCTAGCTGTATCTCGTCCAGAAGTTATCATCAAGAAAGACGAAGATGGCAACCTAACTGAACCGTTTGAAACTGTGACTATCGACGTGCTTGAAGAGCACCAAGGTGGCATCATGGAAAACATCGGTCTACGTAAAGGTGAGCTAACTGATATGTCTCCAGATGGCAAAGGCCGTGTTCGCATGGACTTCATGATGCCTTCTCGTGGTCTTATCGGTTTCCAAACTGAGTTCCTAACTCTAACGTCTGGTTCTGGTCTTCTTTACCACTCATTTGATCACTACGGTCCTCACAAAGGCGGCGTAATCGGTCAACGTAACAACGGTGTTCTAATCTCGAACGCAACTGGTAAAGCTCTGACTTACGCACTATTCAACCTACAAGAACGTGGTCGTCTATTTGCTGAGCACGCGGATGAAGTATACGAAGGTCAAATCATCGGTATTCACAACCGTTCAAACGACCTAACAGTAAACTGTCTGAAAGGTAAGCAGCTAACGAACGTTCGTGCATCTGGTACTGATGAAGCACAGGTTCTTTCGCCACCTATCCGTCACACTCTAGAGCAAGCTCTTGAGTTCATCGACGAAGACGAACTAGTAGAAGTAACGCCAGTAAGCATTCGTATCCGTAAGAAGCTTCTTACTGAAAACGAACGTAAGCGTGCAGCACGTCCAGCTAAGGCTTAATTGCCAGCTGACTAGCTTCTAGCTAACAAGCAATACGTTTTAGAATAAGTAAGAAAGCCCCGAGTAGCCTAGCTGCTCGGGGCTTTTGTTTTTTAGTTTGTTTAGATACGGTTAAACGAGATTTCGTCATCCTCAAGAGGGAGGAACGACCGAGTTGGGGATCTAGCTTTTGATACCTAAGTAACGCTCAACGAATTGAAGCCGTTCTTCGACTGGCATAAACGGCACTTCAACCACCTCATAACCAAGTTCTTGGTAGACTCTTTCTAACGCGTGGTGAATCTCTAACGCCTCCTCAAACGGATAAGGTCTCACATCATCTTGTACATAAATTGAAGCCTCGGGGCGACAGAACAACACTTGGGGGTGATAACCTTGGCTCGCTTCTCGGTAGGTTGTGTTTATCTCTAGTTTCGCCTGAGCCAAGTAGCCACAGATATCTGGAATGGCGCGATCGAGAAAGGCAACAGGATGCTGACTGGCTTGGTCTTTGTGTTCGCTCATGACGGTTAAACATAGGCGAGCAAAGCCTGGAAGGTCTAACCAAGGTAAGATACCGTTCTCAAGTTGACTCTGCTGTTCGATTAACTGGCGAGAGGACTCAGCGAATATCGGGTAACCCATGTCACCCAAGGCATTAATTAGTGTGGTTTTACCAGCCCCTGGGCCGCCAGTAACAATGATTGGGTTCATACGGGTTTATCTTAATTCGCTTCTAATGGCACTACTTCTGATTGAGTTGAGCTAGGAATTTATCCGACTCTGCTATTGCCGCATTCATCTGCTCTATTGCATAGGCGATGTCTTTTTCTAAGCTCATAAACTCACCTTGCAGCGAGCCGACAGCGCTCGCATTGAGGTTGTGCTTCAAGTAAAGCGTGTTGTCGCGAAGGGTATTGAGCACTGGGTCCATTTTCTTCTCGGCGCGCTTCATTGCTGACAGCATCGTTTGGTAAGACAATTTAGTTTCACGAAGTTTTTGCTCGCTCGAGCGGCGCAGTGAATCACTGGTGTAGAGATCTAACTCACTCTGCCACTCTTCAAACAGCGCATCCGACACATCTTCAATCGCAGCAATGCGGTCACTGACATTTTGCGCGGCTTTCTCGCTGTCTTGGTATTTATCATTGATTTGGTTGTACATGTCTTCAAGGTCGCCGCCACTGAAGTTAGTCAGGCTGCTGAGTGCTTCAAGTGCGCTGGTAAACTCTTCCTGAGCATCCTGCTGTGACTCTTTAGCGTCTTCCACTCTATCAACCATAATGTCACGCTTGTGGTAACCCACTTGCTCCATGGCGGAGTAATAAGCTGACTGGCATCCAGTAAGAGTAAAAATAGAGAGGACTATAACTATTAAATAAGGCATCCTAGTTTCCTATAGTTAAATAATATCAATCGTAGTAAATAACTGCCCAACCTAGCTTGTTAAAATGCTCGATAACGGCGTTAGAATTTTTGATTGTAGAATAACTACTTATCAAAAAATCTGCCTTGTTCTCAAGCCTTTTTCCTGCGCTATTTTTGAACATTTACTTACTGTGATTAATATGTCGGAATATTAATTAGGACTATGAACGAGTTACAAGGGAGTTACAAGTTGAAGATAAAAAAGGTCGCCACACTCAGTATTCAGTTTTCTCGCTATCTTTTGGCGCGAATGACGCACGATAGAGTCAACGTGAATGCGGGCTACTTGGCGTACATTACTTTGCTCTCGATCGTACCGATGTTGACGGTTCTGCTCTCTATCTTGTCATCATTTTCCATCTTTGCTGATGTTGGTATCGTGATTCAAAACTTCGTTATTATCAACTTTGTTCCAGCGTCAGGAGATGCGGTGCACGGTGCCTTGCTCGAGTTTGTTGCCAACACGGGTAAGATGACGGCGGTCGGTAGTGTGTTCTTGTTCATTGCGGCACTGATGTTGATCTCGAATATCGATAAGAACCTAAACTACATCTGGCGTGTTAATGAGAAGCGACGTGCGGTATTGTCGTTCTCAATGTACTGGATGGTGCTAACACTTGGGCCGATCTTGGTTGGTGCGAGTATTGCTGCCACTTCGTATGTGACATCGCTCAGTCTGCTACAAAATGAAGTCGTATCTGGCGCCTTTAATACCGTAATTCGCAAACTGCCTTTGATTCTCTCTTTCTTTGCGTTTTTCGGTCTGTACCTGTTGGTTCCCAACAAAAAGATACACTTTTCTCATGCGGCTGCAGGTTCTCTAGTGGCGGCTCTGTTGTTCGAACTCAGTAAGAAAGGCTTCGCGGCCTACATTACTCAATTCCCTTCTTACCAGTTGATTTATGGCGCATTGGCGGCAATACCAATTCTTTTTGTCTGGGTTTATTTGTGCTGGTTGATTGTGCTGGTGGGTGCTGAGGTGACCGCTGCATTGGGTGAGCAGGAACAGTGGAGTGACTCGAAAGAAATGGTACACTCGTCGGATAAAGACAAAATCACAGAGCAAGGAAACAACAGTGATAGCACTGATCCAGAGAGTAAGTGAAGCTGCCGTCCGTGTTGATGGCGAATTAGTTGGTGAGATTGAACAAGGCTTATTAGTTTTGTTAGGCGTAGAAAAAGGTGACGACGAAGCCAAAGCCAAACGTTTGATGGAACGAGTGACCACTTATCGTGTCTTTGGAGACGAAGACGATAAAATGAACCTCAACGTGAAGCAAGTAGAAGGTAAGGTATTAGTGGTGTCTCAATTCACTCTGCCGGCCGATACCAAGAAAGGGACTCGAGCAGGGTTCTCTCGTGGTGCTCACCCAGAAGATGCTGAGCGTCTTTATAACTATTTCTCTGACCAGTGTGAATCAGTGTTACCAACGGAACGTGGCCGATTCGCAGCCGACATGAAAGTGTCTTTGGTTAATGATGGCCCAGTGACATTCTGGCTGCAGGTTTAGGCTTAAAGGAATAAGCATGTTTAAACTCATAACACCAACCACCGAAAATCAGCTAAACAAGTATTACCATTTTCGTTGGCAGATGCTCCGTGAACCTTGGCGAATGCCGGTAGGTTCTGAGCGCGATGAATATGACCCAATGAGTCACCATCGCATGATTGTTGATGGTCGTGGTCGCCCGATGGCGATTGGTCGTCTGTATATCACCCCAGATCTGGAAGGTCAGATCCGCTATATGGCGGTGAAGAAATCTCGCCAAAGTAAAGGCATGGGTTCGTTGATTCTAGTCGCACTTGAGTCATTGGCTCGCCAAGAGGGTGCTAAGCGCTTGGTGTGTAATGCACGTGAAGATGCGATCTCATTCTATGAGAAGAATGAATTTGAACGTCGCGGTGAGATTAACGATCAACGTGGCCCTGTGCGTCACCAACAGATGGTTAAGCATCTTGACCCAATGGCAGACGTTCTGCGTAAGCCTGAGTGGTGTAATGAGCTTCAGCAGCGCTGGGAACATCAGATCCCGATCAGTGACAAGATGGGCATCAAGATCAACCAATACACGGGTTACCAATTTGAGTGTAGTGCTCAGCTGAATCCCAACTTGAACCCGCATAATACCATGTTTGCAGGCTCTGCCTTTACCTTAGCGACCTTAACTGGTTGGGGGATGACTTGGTTATTGATGAAAGAACGCGGGCTGACCGGTGATATCGTGCTGGCAGACAGTAATATTCGTTATCGTCACCCGGTTGAGCAAAACCCTGTTGCCTCTACTTCATTGGATGGGATCAGTGGTGACTTGGACCGCCTTGCGTCAGGAAGAAAGGCACGTATCATCATTCACGTGACCATTCATAGCGGCGATGTGGAAGCGGTAGAGTTTACGGGAACCTATATGCTGATCCCTGACTACAAAAAGCGATTATCAACAGACTCCAACGTAAACGTATAGCTGACACTGGCTAACAGATACAGATTAAAGATACAAGGCGCTACTCCTGTGGAGTGGCGTTTTTTTGTTGGCAGTCGTTAATCTCCGAATACTCAGCTTGGGTGAGCTTTCCTGAGATTTGATGGCATGGGTCCGATAGGGTAATCGAGAGGGTGTGTTGCTCAGCTTTAAGCAAGTCGAGTTCTCCAGAAGCCTCGCCATTGAGCGTTTGAACCCTTTGTTCGCCTTGCTCTGCTGATGATGCACCAATAATATGCATCGGTTCGAGAGTGAAGCGCCCACGGTCAAAATGCGCATTAAGCTCTGGAATTTCAAACACGTTATCAGTCGATGTTTCAGAAAGCTTGTCATTAAAGGTCATCACACCCTGGCGAACGCTGCCAGTGAGTTGCCCTGTGGTTGAGTAACCGAGCATCAGTGAGTCGCCATATAAACCTGCGGCTTGAAGTTCAAACTCGCCATAGCCGGTTGCATCGAGTGGTAATTCAAGTCGCTGCAGCATAGGCGCAATGGGTAACCCATCGGCAGAAATATCTAAGCTCCATGGCTTGCTGATTTGGTTAAAATCGAGCGTTGCATTGGCTTCAATGTAGCCATTCCTGAGTGGTGCAAACAGACGAGTCAGCGTCCATTTTCCTTGTTCGCTATTCATCTCAACCACAGGCTGTGCGCTGAGAATATTTTGGTAGCTGGCATCATTGGCGCTCGCCATCAGCTTCCCTTGCCATAAGCCCAGTTTTCTATCTTGCAGCAGTTGAACTTGATGCCCCTCGACATGTAATCCAGAGACCTGCCAGTAAGGCGTTTGTGCTAGTTGGATAAGTTGGCTGCGTTCTATATTAAGTCGGTTAATCTCGACGTTCTGGAGCTGTGTGAGCCAAGGCAATAGGCGAGCGGCCGGTAGAGGGCTATCTTGGTTTTCGGTAATCCACTTGATGCCTTGCAGGTCGAGCTGCGCCAATTGAATGCTGCTAGGGGCGACTTCGCCATTGAGCTGAACAGTGCCCTGCAGGAATTGAGTATAGAAATCCTCAATCAGAATCCGGTTTGCTTCTAGGTTGAGCTTGAGGCTTGGCTCGATGAACATGTCATCATCAATGGTCACTCCTTCAGCTTGCAGAGAAAAAATGGCTTTCTGTTGTTTCCAGATTTCAAAAGGCAGTTGGATATTTTCTAATGAGGCATCAAAGGCAGCGAGGTGGCCATCTTGCCACTCTACGTCGCTACGCAGAATATCTAAGCTATTGATGTGATTAATCTTAATGCCTGCAACATCCCACTCTTTGCTTAGTAGGTTTTGGGTCTGTTTCTGATTGAGTCGTAAGCCATCGACGGTCACATTCACCAACGACCAATCTTGTTGATATTGTTCAGCTTGCCCAGAAATCTTGGCGCCACGCCAGTCAAACGAAACACCATAAAGGGTGCTGTCGCTAGGTTTTAAGTCTAGGTCAATCAACAGATTATCGAATGCCTCACCTTGCCAATACAGTTGTGAGGCAGAGAGTTGGGTTTTTCCATAAGGTAGCAGCGAGTTATCGTTGTTCCACGTTGGGGCGGAGATCTGTAGGTCGATGCCTCGCGCATTAAACTCTGGCGTCGAAAAGTCGAGATTGTTGATGGCCAGCTGGTGGAGCTTGATGTTTGGTTGGGTAAATAAAGAAGTCAGTGTTTTTAGATCGTCTGCCTCTAATTGTAGGCCGCTGATCAAAACAGATTCAAAGACCAGTTTGGCCTCTGTCATCGATCTGGGGCTGAACCAAAGATCGATCTTGTCGATATACAGAGGTGTTTGCTTTTCTGGTTGGCTTTGGGTAATGCCCATCAAGGTGATGTGATACGGCGCCTGGTACTCAATATCTTCAATGAGTACAGGTTGTTCAATCGTATGCTTGATAAAAAAGTTAGCAACATCAGCTCGGTATTGAGTTTGTAAGCTTAATAGCAGCGCCGCGAGAAGTGCAACGATGATGGAAAGCACAATGCCGAGCACCATGAATACCTTTTTCATTCCTTGAAAGCCTTAATTTTCACTAGTCTTAAAACAGAGTGGAACAAAAATGGGTAAGCAGCAACAAAAAAGCCCCTCAAAAGAGGGGCTTGCTACAAAAATATCATTTTGAAACAGGGTCTTTGCATTTCGCTCAACCCCGAGCAGACTTTAGGGTTAGTCTAGTTGTGGACCTGCAGCAACCAGTGACTTACCTTCAGCGTTATCTGTGTACTTGTCAAAGTTGTTGATGAAGCGCTCTGCTAGATCTTTCGCTTTGCTTTCCCACTGCAATGGATCAGTGTACGTATCACGCGGGTCAAGAATCGTAGGATCTACGTCGTGCAACGCTAGCGGTACTTCTAGGTTAAACATAGGGATAACCTTAGTATCCGCTTGGTCGATTGAGCCATCTAAGATAGCGTCAATGATGCCACGAGTATCTTGAATCGAGATACGTTTGCCTGTGCCGTTCCAACCAGTGTTCACTAGGTAAGCTTCTGCTCCCGCCGCTTCCATACGTTTCACAAGCACTTCAGCGTACTGAGTTGGGTGAAGAGTTAGGAATGCAGCACCGAACGCAGCAGAGAACGTAGGAGTTGGCTCAGTAATACCGCGCTCTGTACCCGCTAGTTTCGCTGTGAAGCCAGATAGGAAGTGGTACTTCGTTTGTTCTGGAGTCAGTTTAGATACTGGCGGTAGAACACCAAATGCATCAGCGGTCAGGAAGATAACTTTTTGAGCGTGACCTGCTTTTGATACTGGTTTAACAATGTTGTCGATGTGATGAATCGGGTAAGAAACACGAGTGTTCTCTGTTTTTGAACCGTCATCAAAATCGATAGAACCATCGCCACGAACCGTTACGTTCTCTAGTAGTGCATCACGACGGATTGCGTTGTAGATTTCAGGTTCAGCTTCTTTAGATAGACGAATTGTCTTCGCGTAACAACCACCTTCAAAGTTGAAGATACCATCGTCATCCCAACCGTGCTCATCATCACCGATTAGCTCACGTTTAGGATCGGTTGATAGGGTTGTTTTACCAGTGCCTGATAGACCGAAGAAAATAGCGACATCGCCTTTCTCGCCAACGTTTGCACTACAGTGCATTGAAGCAATACCTTGTAGAGGTAGTAGGTAGTTCATCATTGCGAACATGCCTTTCTTCATCTCACCGCCGTACCAAGTACCACCGATGATTTGAACGCGCTCTGTTAGGTTGAAAGCAACGAAGTTTTCAGAGTTTAGACCCTGCTTTTCCCAGTTAGGGTTAGTTGTTTTAGCACCGTTCATTACCACGAAATCAGGTTCGAACGTTGCTAGCTCTTCGTCAGTTGGACGAATGAACATGTTCTTAACGAAGTGCGCTTGCCACGCTACTTCAGTGATAATACGCACGCTTAAGCGCGTATCAGGGTTAGCACCACAATAACCGTCGATGACAAACAGGCGCTTGCCAGATAGCTGAGTTGTCACAAGCTCTTTCAGCTCATTCCATACTTCAGTTGTAATCGGTTTGTTGTCATTTTTGCCTTGATCTGACCACCACATGGTATCGCGGGTCGTGTCATCTTTAACAATGTACTTATCTTTTGGTGAGCGGCCAGTAAAGATACCAGTGTCTACCGCAACAGAGCCTAGTTCCGTTACTACGCCTTTTTCGTAGCCTTCCAAACCTGGCAGTGTTTCTTCAACGAATAACTGCTCGTAGCTAGGATTACGAAGAACTTCAGTAACGCCAGTCAGTCCGTGCTTAGTTAGATCAATTTGTGCAGCCTTTGTATGTTCCATAACGGTCATAGGTGCTCCTTGTAGGATATTTTGTAGGGATTTTGTATTAATTTTTTATTGTTATCTGCTCACCATGCTAGCAACGAGACTCGGGGGAAACAGGGATATAGCTCAAAAAATATCCATATTAGCCATGGGGTTTTAAGCGTCTCGTCACATATTGGCCCAACTAGTCTATCCTGTACGCAAACCTTTGCGCTAGGGGCGAGAACATTATTAATTGATTAAAATTAAGCGGTGATTTTATTACGAGATGTTACGGAGTTTGCGCTATTTTGATCACAAAAAAGGCCAGCTGAGTGCTGACCTTTTTGGGGTAAATTACGTGTTTTTGGTACGCCGTAAATTAATGAACCGTATTGCTGCCTTTATCTGCTGCTTCTGCGTACAGTGCATCAACATCATTCTTGTCGAACGAGTAGTTTGTGCCACAGTAATCGCAGTGTAGACCAACGCTTCCTTCGGTGCTTAGGATGTCGTAGATCTCTTCTTGAGCAACAGTAATGATTGCTGCTGCACTTCGATCGCGTGAACAGCCACAGAAGAACTCAACCGGTTGTGGTGTGAATAGCTGTACTTTCTCTTGGTTGTACAAACGGTAAAGCAGTTCGTTCGCTTCTAGAGTGAATAGCTCTTCGTTTTTCACGGTGTCTGTTAGTTGCTCTAGGTGCTCGAAGTCGTCTGGAGTACCGGTGCCGTCAGGCATTACTTGTAGCAACATACCTGCAGCGTGTGCTTTGCCTTCATGCTCGCCAGTGCGCAGCCATAGACGAGTCTTAAGCTGTTCAGAGTTAGCGAAGTAGCCTTCAAGCACTTGTGCAAGCGTGTCACCTTCAAGACCAACGATACCTTGGTAACGCTCACCTTTCTTAGGATCGATAGTGATCACTAGATGACCTTTACCCATTAGGGCGTGTAGACCTGCGTCGTCTGCGATATCGCCTTCAAAGCGAGCAACACCACGGATCTTCTGATCGTGATCGCCATTGATAACTGCTAGAGATACTGGGCCGTCACCTTGCAGCTGCATCGTGATAGAACCTTCAAACTTTAGGGTCGCCGTTAGTAGCGTCGTTGAAACCAGTAGCTCACCCAACAGCTTTTGTACTGGAGCTGGGTATTCCTTGCTAGAAATAATCTGTTGGTACGCTTCGTCCATCTGTACCAATTCACCACGTACTGATAGGTCTTCAAATAGGTAGCGATTTAAAACATTACTTGTAGACATTGGGTCTGCCATTTGGCTATTCCTTCTAGCTTATTGAGTCTTGAACTTGATGATGTCACGACGTTGCTTTTTATCTGGGCGACGTTCTGGTGCTGGGCTATGAGCATTTAGCTTGCGCTGTTGTGCAAACTCTTCTCTTTTTGCCAAGCTTTCGGTGGTTTCTTCATAGAGGGTTTGAGCGATCGGGGCTCCACCACGATGGGCTGAGATTTTCTCGATCGTTACCGTCTTTTCTTCATTACCTTGGCGCAGTGTAATCACAGCCCCAAGTTCGACAATTTTACTTGGCTTGCTGCGCTGACCATTATAGTGGACTTTGCCACCATCGACCATGTTGCGAGCAATAGACCGGGTTTTGTAAAAACGAGCTGCCCACAACCATTTATCGAGTCTGACAGCTTCATTAGCAGTTTTCATATAGGGCTGTGCCTTATTAAGTGAGAAATGAATGCGGTTTAACTGTAACGAACAGTGCGCAACATGTTTTTGATGATGCTTATCACATTAAGTAGAAGCTTAAAGTGGAGGCGGTTGGCATTTTTTTCAAGTCATAATACAAAATAGCCATGTTATGCCGATTTATCGATTTGCTATGATATAGTTCAGGATCTTATTGCTTAAATAAGCTTGGTATCGAACGAATGAATAAAAAAGCTGAAAGTTTAATGATTTGCAGCGTTTGTCGTCATGAAAAGGGACTAGGAAAGTGAACTTTTTAGAGCTCAAAAATCGCGTAGGGAATTCTCCTATGTTGAGCCGCTTATTAGAGAATGGATTTGTACTTCAGCAGAAACTAAGCTTAGCGACCTGTTGTGTATTGATTGCAGCTTCCGCATGGATCTTAGGGCAGCTTGCATGGTTTATCGAACCTGCTGAGCAAACTATCGCGCCTTGGACAGCAACGGCTTCATCGTCTTCAGCACCTCAATCGACCCTTGATATCTCTTCTTTGCAGCAGAGCAACATGTTTGGTGCTTACAACCCAAGCACGCCCGCTGTGGTTGAACAGCAAGTTATCCAAGATGCGCCTAAGACGCGATTAAACCTCGTTTTAGTGGGTGCAGTCGCGAGCTCGAATCCAAAACTGAGCTTAGCGGTGATCGCCAATCGCGGCACGCAAGCGACCTACGGAATTAATGAAGAGATTGAAGGCACTCGAGCCAAGTTAAAAGCGGTATTAATCGACCGCGTTATCATTGATAACTCAGGACGAGACGAAACCTTGATGCTTGAAGGTATTGAGTACAAGCGTTTAGCGGTATCAGCACCTGCGCCACCTCGTACCACTTCTTCTGTTCGTGGCAATAACCCCGCTTCCGAAGAAGAGAAGCTTGATGAAATTAAAGCGAAGATAATGAAAGATCCGCAACAAATCTTCCAATATGTTCGACTGTCTCAGGTGAAGCGTGACGATAAAGTGATCGGTTATCGTGTGAGCCCTGGCAAAGATTCAGAACTTTTTAACTCTGTTGGGCTCCAAAACGGAGATATTGCCACTCAGTTAAATGGACAAGACCTGACAGACCCTGCTGCTATGGGCAACATATTCCGTTCCATCTCAGAACTAACAGAGCTAAATCTGGTGGTCGAGAGAGATGGTCAACAACATGAAGTGTTTATTGAATTTTAAAACTTTGCGTCTAACGAAGGACGAAAGTGTAGGAGAAGTACGTGAAGCATTGGTTTAAGAAAAGTGCATGGTTATTAGCAGGAAGCTTGATCTGCACACCCGCAGCCATCGCGAGTGATTTTAGTGCCAGCTTTAAAGGCACTGATATTCAAGAGTTTATTAATATTGTTGGTCGTAACCTAGAGAAGACGATCATCGTTGATCCATCGGTGCGCGGAAAAATCGATGTACGCAGCTACGACGTATTGAATGAAGAGCAATATTACAGCTTCTTCTTAAACGTACTAGAGGTGTATGGCTACGCAGTCGTTGAAATGGACTCGGGTGTTCTTAAGATCATCAAAGCCAAAGACTCTAAAACTTCGGCGATCCCCGTTGTTGGTGACCGTGATTCAATCACTGGTGATAGCGTAGTGACGCGTGTAGTGACGGTTCGTAATGTATCGGTTCGTGAACTTTCTCCTCTGCTTCGTCAACTAAACGACAATGCAGGCGCGGGTAACGTTGTGCACTACGACCCAGCCAACATCATCCTTATTACAGGCCGAGCGGCGGTAGTAAACCGTTTAGCTGAAATCATCAAGCGTGTTGACCAAGCGGGTGATAAAGAGATTGAAGTCGTTGAGCTAAAGAATGCTTCTGCGGCAGAAATGGTACGTATCGTTGATGCACTAAGCAAAACCACAGATGCCCAAAACACACCAGCCTTCCTACAACCTAAATTAGTTGCCGATGAACGTACCAATGCGATCCTTATCTCAGGTGACCCTAAGGTACGTAGCCGTTTAAGAAGGTTGATTGAACAGCTTGATGTGGAAATGGCAACCAAGGGCAACAACCAAGTAATTTACCTTAAATACGCCAAAGCAGAAGATTTAGTCGATGTGCTGAAAGGCGTGTCGGACAACCTGCAATCAGAAAAGCAATCTTCAACCAAAGGCAGCTCATCGCAACGTAACCAAGTGATGATCTCCGCTCACAGTGATACCAACTCGTTGGTGATTACCGCACAACCGGACATCATGAATGCGCTGCAAGATGTGATCGCACAGTTGGATATTCGTCGTGCTCAAGTATTGATTGAAGCCCTAATTGTCGAGATGGCAGAGGGTGATGGCATTAACCTTGGTGTGCAATGGGGTAACCTTGATACTGGTGCTGTGATTCAGTATGGCAACACAGGTGCGTCAATCGGTGGCGTAATGGTTGGTTTAGAAGAAGCGAAAGACACTGAAACGACCACCGCAGTCTATGATGATAATGGCGCCTTTTTGCGTAATGAAACGACCACAGAATCCGGTGACTACTCAACGTTAGCTTCTGCTCTTTCTGGCGTTAATGGCGCGGCAATGAGCGTAGTGATGGGTGACTGGACTGCCTTGATCAGTGCAGTAGCGACCGATTCAAATTCAAATATCCTATCTTCTCCAAGTATCACCGTGATGGATAACGGCGAAGCGTCGTTCATTGTGGGCGAAGAGGTGCCTGTTTTAACTGGCTCGACCGCAGGCTCAAGTAACGATAACCCATTCCAAACGGTTGAACGTAAAGAAGTGGGTATCAAGCTAAAAGTCGTGCCACAAATCAATGAAGGTGACTCAGTTCAGCTGCAAATAGAACAAGAAGTATCGAACGTATTAGGCGCAAACGGGGCAGTAGATGTTCGTTTTGCTAAGCGTCAGCTAAATACGTCAGTGATTGTTCAAGACGGTCAAATGCTGGTGCTGGGTGGCTTGATTGACGAGCGAGCGCTGGAAAGTGAATCTAAGGTGCCGTTCTTGGGCGATATCCCTGTTCTAGGACACCTGTTCAAATCAACCAGTACTCAGGTTGAGAAAAAGAACCTAATGGTCTTCATCAAACCAACCATTATTCGTGATGGTATGACAGCCGATGGTATCACGCAGCGTAAATACAACTTCATCCGTGCTGAGCAGTTGTACAAGGCTGAGCAAGGACTGAAATTAATGGCAGACGATAACATCCCGGTATTGCCTAAATTTGGCGAAAGCATGAATTACCCGGCTGAACTTCAAGCCTTCATTGATCAGATGGAAACAGAATAATGGCTGAATTGGTAGGGGCGGCACGTACTTATCAGCGCTTGCCGTTTAGCTTTGCGAATCGCTATAAGATGGTGTTGGAGTATCAACATCCAGAGCGCGCACCGATACTTTATTATGTTGAGCCACTGAAATCGGCGGCGATCATTGAAGTGAGTCGTGTTGTGAAAAATGGTTTCACGCCACAAGCGATTACTCTCGATGAGTTTGATAAAAAACTGACCGATGCTTATCAGCGTGACTCGTCAGAAGCTCGTCAGCTCATGGAAGACATTGGTGCTGATAGTGATGACTTCTTCTCACTAGCGGAAGAACTGCCTCAAGACGAAGACTTACTTGAATCAGAAGATGATGCACCAATCATCAAGTTAATCAATGCGATGCTGGGTGAGGCGATCAAAGAGGGTGCTTCGGATATACACATCGAAACCTTTGAAAAGTCACTTTGTATCCGTTTCCGAGTTGATGGTGTGCTGCGTGATGTTCTAGCGCCAAGCCGTAAACTGGCTCCGCTGCTCGTGTCACGTGTAAAGGTTATGGCTAAATTGGATATTGCGGAAAAACGCGTGCCACAAGATGGTCGTATTTCTTTGCGTATTGGTGGCCGAGCGGTTGATGTTCGTGTTTCAACCATGCCTTCTTCGCACGGTGAGCGTGTGGTAATGCGTCTGTTGGACAAAAACGCCACTCGTCTAGACTTGCACAGTTTAGGTATGACAGCAGAAAACCATGAAAACTTCCGTAAGCTGATTCAGCGCCCACATGGCATTATCTTGGTGACTGGCCCGACAGGCTCAGGTAAATCAACGACCCTGTACGCAGGCCTGCAAGAGCTTAACAGCAACGAACGCAACATCCTTACCGTTGAAGACCCAATTGAATTTGATATTGATGGCATTGGTCAAACACAAGTGAACCCTAAGGTTGATATGACCTTTGCGCGTGGTTTACGTGCGATTCTTCGTCAAGATCCCGATGTGGTAATGATTGGTGAGATACGTGACTTAGAGACCGCAGAGATCGCTGTTCAAGCCTCTTTGACCGGTCACTTAGTGATGTCGACCCTTCACACCAATACGGCAATCGGTGCAATTACGCGTCTGCGTGATATGGGCATCGAACCCTTCTTGATCTCTTCTTCGCTGCTGGGTGTTTTGGCTCAGCGCTTGGTTCGCACCCTGTGTAACGACTGTAAAGAACCTTACGAAGCGGATAAAGAACAGAAAAAACTGTTTGGGTTGAAGAAGAAAGACAGCCTAACGCTTTACCATGCCAAAGGGTGTGAAAGCTGCAGTCACAAAGGCTATCGAGGCCGTACTGGTATTCATGAGCTATTGATGATTGACGATTCGGTACAAGAGCTGATTCACAGTGAGGCTGGCGAACAGGCGATTGAGAAAGCAATTCGTGGCACAACACCAAGTATTCGAGATGATGGCTTGAGCAAAGTTCTGAAAGGGGTAACGTCCTTAGAAGAAGTGATGCGCGTGACCAAGGAAGTCTAGTATGGCGGCATTTGAATACAAAGCACTGGATGCCAAGGGTAAGAGCAAAAAGGGCTCGATTGAAGCGGATAACGCTCGTCAGGCTCGCCAGCGCTTAAAAGAACAAGGCTTGATGCCGGTTGAGATGACCGAAGCCAAGGCCAAAACAGCGAAAGGTGCACAGCCTTCGACTAGCTTTAAGCGTGGTATCAGCACGCCAGACCTTGCTTTGATTACTCGCCAAATTTCCACCTTGGTGCAATCAGGCATGCCGCTAGAAGAGTGCTTGAAAGCCGTGGCGGAGCAATCTGAAAAGCCACGTATTCGA
>NZ_MAKD01000118.1:37443-44154 GCF_001691235.1 Vibrio sp. ZF57
TACCCACATATCTTTGATGAACTGTTTAGAGCCATGGTCGCGGCTGGTGAGAAATCGGGTCACTTAGATGCGGTATTGGAGCGACTGGCTGATTACGCAGAAAACCGTCAGAAGATGCGCTCTAAGTTGCTGCAAGCGATGATCTACCCTGTGGTGCTGGTGGTGTTTGCGGTGACGATTGTTTCGTTCCTGCTGGCAACCGTGGTACCTAAGATCGTTGAACCGATTATCCAAATGGGCCAAGAACTTCCTCAATCGACACAATTTTTATTGGCATCGAGTGAATTTATCCAGAATTGGGGCATCCAATTATTGTTGTTGATCATCGGTGTGATTGTGTTGATTAAGACCGCTCTGAAAAAGCCGGGTGTTCGCATGAGTTGGGATCGCAAGCTATTAAGCATTCCACTGATCGGCAAGATCGCGAAAGGAATTAATACCTCTCGTTTTGCACGAACACTCTCTATCTGTACCTCGAGTGCGATTCCTATCCTTGAGGGGATGAAGGTTGCGGTTGATGTAATGTCGAATCACCATGTGAAGCAACAAGTACTGCAGGCGTCAGACAGTGTTAGAGAAGGGGCAAGCCTGCGTAAAGCGCTCGATCAAACCAAACTCTTCCCTCCAATGATGCTGCATATGATCGCCAGTGGTGAGCAGAGTGGTCAGTTAGAGCAAATGCTAACAAGAGCGGCAGATAACCAGGATCAAAGCTTTGAATCGACCGTGAATATCGCGTTAGGTATCTTTACGCCAGCACTTATCGCTTTGATGGCAGGCTTAGTGCTGTTCATTGTGATGGCGACTCTGATGCCGATGCTTGAAATGAATAATTTGATGAGTGGTTAATCAACTGCTCATAAGACGTTAGTTTTTGGATTAACGAGAAGAAGGACATTATTACCTTCAACTCGCTGTCTGTAATTTGGAGAAAATAATGAAAAACAGAATGAAGAAACAATCAGGCTTTACCCTATTAGAAGTGATGGTTGTTGTGGTTATCCTTGGCGTATTGGCGAGCTTTGTTGTACCTAACCTATTGGGTAATAAAGAGAAGGCAGACCAACAAAAAGCCATCACTGATATCGTGGCGTTAGAGAACGCGCTAGATATGTACAAACTGGATAACAGCGTTTACCCAACAACGGATCAAGGTCTTGATGCATTGGTTTCTAAGCCAAGCAGCCCAGAGCCTCGTAACTACCGCGACGGTGGCTACATCAAGCGTCTGCCAAACGACCCATGGGGTAACGAGTACCAATACCTAAGCCCTGGTGATAACGGCACTATTGATATTTTCACTCTTGGTGCTGATGGCCAAGAAGGTGGTGAAGGTATTGCTGCGGATATCGGCAACTGGAACATGCAGGATTTCCAATAAGCATCAGCTTATTGTTTGATTCGTTATTGTTGCTTGATACGTTATTGATGGTAGGACGTAAACAGATGGAGTCTAAAGGTGAAAACTAAGCAAACACAGCCAGGTTTCACCTTAATTGAGATTCTTTTGGTGTTGGTATTACTGTCAGTAACGGCGGTCGCGGTGATCGCGACCATTCCTACCAATAGCAAAGATGTTGCTAAAAAATACGCTCAAAGCTTTTATCAGCGAGTTCAATTACTCAATGAAGAGGCTATTTTGAGTGGTTTGGATTTTGGCGTTCGTGTTGATGAAAAGAAATCGACCTATGTACTGATGGCGCTTAAGTCCGAAGGCTGGCAAGAAGTCGATTTTGAAAAAATCCCCTCTTTAACTGAACTACCGGAAGAACTCGCATTGTCACTGACCTTAGGTGGTGGCGCATGGGAAGACGATGATCGGTTGTTCAACCCAGGAAGCTTGTTTGATGAAGATATGTTTGCTGATCTTGAAGAGGAAAAGAAGCCGAAACCACCACAGATCTACATCTTGTCGAGTGCTGAAATGACGCCATTTGTATTGTCGTTTTATCCAAATACCGGAGACACCATACAAGATGGTTGGCGTATTCGAGTATTGGACAATGGTGTGATTCGACTGCTAGAACCGGGAGAAGAAGATGAAGAGGAATAACCGTTCTCCTTATCGTTCTCGTGGTATGACCCTTGGTTCTCGAGGAATGACGCTGCTTGAGGTATTGGTTGCACTCGCTATCTTTGCGACTGCGGCGATCAGTGTGATTCGTGCTGTCACTCAGCACATCAATACCCTCAGTTATCTAGAAGAAAAAACCTTCGCGGCTATGGTCGTTGATAATCAAATGGCTTTGGTGATGTTGCATCCTGAGAAGCTAAAAAAAGCGCAGGGCACACAAGAGTTGGCCGAGAGAGAGTGGTTTTGGAAGGTCACGCCAATCGATACTAGCGATGATTTATTAAAGGCGTTTGATGTGAGTGTGGCAACCAGTAAACAAGCTTCTCCAGTGGTCACGGTGCGCAGCTATGTGGTCAAGTAAAAGCGTGGCGTTAGCTAAGAGCAAGTCGCTAAGTAAGAGCATGTCCGCCAATAAGCGTGTGCCTCGTAAACAAGGACTATCTTCGAAAGGGAGAGGCTTTACCTTAATTGAGGTTTTGGTCTCGATCGCTATCTTTGCCACGTTAAGCATGGCGGCTTATCAGGTAGTAAATCAGGTTCAGCGCAGCAACGAGCTTTCAATCGAGCGCAGTGCTCGTTTAAATCAACTGCAACGTAGCTTAGTCATTTTAGATAATGATTTTCGCCAGATGGCGGTGCGACAATTTCGTACCAACGGTGAAGAAGCATCATCTAAGCTGATCTTAATTAAAGAGTATTTACTGGATTCCGACAGCGTTGGCATCATGTTTACTCGCCTTGGCTGGCATAACCCACAGCAGCAGTTTCCTCGCGGAGAAGTCACCAAAGTGGGTTACCGCATTAAAGAAGAAACGCTTGAGCGTGTGTGGTGGCGCTACCCCGATACTCCTGCAGGACAAGAAGGTGTGATTACGCCTTTGCTTGATGATGTTGAAAGCTTGGAATTCGAGTTTTATGACGGAAGCCGCTGGGGGAAAGAGTGGCAAGCCGACAAATCGCTACCGAAAGCGGTAAGGTTAAAGCTAACCTTGAAAGATTATGGTGAGATAGAGCGTATTTATCTCACCCCTGGTGGCACGCTAGATCAGGCCGATGATTCTTCAAACAGTGACTCTTCAAGTAGTAATGAGGGGAATAATGACTCATCGAACTAATAAGTTTGCACTGACAAGGTCTGCCATGGGGCGCAAGCAGCGAGGTGTTGCGCTGATCATTATCCTGATGCTACTGGCGATAATGGCAACCATCGCAGGCAGTATGTCGGAACGCCTGTTTACTCAATTTAAGCGCGTGGGCAATCAACTGAATTACCAACAGGCTTACTGGTACAGCATTGGTGTCGAAGCGCTGGTGCAAGACGGCATTAGGCAAAGCTACAAAGACAGTGATACCGTCAACTTGAGTCAACCATGGGCGTTAGAAGAACAGGTATACCCGTTGGATTATGGTCAAGTTAAAGGCCGTATTGTTGATGCTCAGGCATGTTTTAATATCAATGCGTTGGCTGGTGTGACGGCGACTTCAAGTAACCAAACACCTTATTTAATTACGGTTTGGCAAACCTTATTGGAAAACCAAGATGTTGAGCCTTATCAGGCCGAGGTTATCGCGCATTCAAGCTGGGAATTTGTTGATAGCGATACCCGAACCACCTCTTCAGCAGGTGTAGAAGACAGTACTTATGAGGCGATGAAGCCACCTTATTTGGCGGCGAATGGCTTAATGGCCGATGAGTCCGAACTACGAGCGGTTTATCAAGTTACCGGTGAGGTGATGAATAAGGTTCGCCCCTTTGTTTGTGCTCTGCCGAGTGACGATTTTCGCTTGAACGTGAATACACTTACGGAAAAGCAGGCGCCGTTATTGGAAGCGATGTTTGCCCCCGGCTTAAGTGAATCGGATGCCAAACAGCTGATAGACAAACGCCCATTCGATGGCTGGGATACGGTGGATGCGTTTATGGCTGAACCGGCCATTGTGGGTGTGAGTGCCGAAGTCAGCAAGAAAGCGAAAGCATATTTAACTGTAGATAGCGCCTATTTTGAGCTTGATGCAGAGGTATTAGTTGAGCAGTCACGTGTACGTATACGGACGCTTTTCTATAGTAGTAATCGAGAAACAGTGACGGTAGTACGCCGTCGTTTTGGAGGAATCAGTGAGCGAGTTTCTGACCGTTCGACTGAGTAGCGAACCACAAAGCCCTGTGCAGTGGTTAGTTTGGTCGACAAGCCAACAAGAAGTGATAGCAAGTGGCGAACTGTCTAGCTGGGAGCAGCTGGATGAGTTAACGCCTTACGCTGAAAAGCGCAGCTGTATCGCTTTATTGCCGGGAAATGAATGCTTAATTAAGCGTGTTGAGATCCCGAAAGGTGCTGCTCGCCAGTTCGACTCTATGCTGCCGTTTTTATTAGAAGACGAAGTGGCACAAGATATCGAAGACTTACACCTGACTATTTTAGATAAAGACGCAACGCACGCAACAGTGTGTGGTGTCGATCGTGAATGGTTAAAGCAAGCGTTAGACCTGTTCCGCGAAGCCAATATTATCTTCCGTAAGGTGTTGCCAGATACACTGGCCGTGCCTTTTGAAGAGCAAGGCATCAGTGCATTACAGATCGACCAGCATTGGCTATTACGTCAAGGTAACTATCAAGCTGTATCGATCAGCGAAGCATGGTTACCGATGTTTTTGCAAAGTGATTGGGTTGTTGCTGATGACGAAGAGCAAGCGACGACTATCTTCAGCTACACCGCGATGCCGAGCGATGACGTTCAACAGCAAAGCGGTGCGAATTGGCAAGCAAAGCCTGCGGAATTGGTGATGTCTTTGCTGAGCCAACAAGCGATCACAAGCGGCGTAAATTTACTGACTGGCACCTTTAAAACCAAATCTTCATTCAGTAAATATTGGCGTGTTTGGCAGAAAGTGGCGATTGCTGCTTGTTTGCTGGTGGCTGTGATCGTGACTCAGCAAGTGTTGAAGGTTCAGCAATTCGAAGCTCAAGCACAAGCCTACCGCATGGAGAGTGAGCGTATCTTTAGAGCTGTGCTGCCTGGTAAACAACGTATTCCGACAGTCAGCTACCTTAAGCGCCAGATGAACGATGAAGCCAAGAAATATGGCGGCTCGGGCGATGGTGACTCTTTGTTGGGGTGGTTAGCATTGCTGCCGGAAACCTTAGGTCAGGTGAAGTCAATTGAAGTCGAAAGCATTCGCTACGATGGCAATCGTTCTGAGATTCGACTACAGGCGAAAAGTTCTGACTTCCAACATTTTGAGACCGCGAGAGTGAAGCTCGAAGAGAAATTTACCGTCGAACAAGGTCCGTTAAACCGTAATGGCGATGCCGTATTTGGCAGCTTTACTCTTAAACCCCATCAATAACCTGCGTAAGGAGATCAGTGATGAGAAATATGATTGAGCCACTCCAAGCGTGGTGGACTTCAATAAGTCAAAGAGAGCAACGATTAGTTATTGGTTGCTCAATTCTGTTGGTGGTCGGTGTCGTTTATTGGGGGCTAATCCAGCCACTCAGTCAGCGAGCTGAACTCGCGCAGACCCGTATTCAAAGCGAGAAGCAACTACTGGCTTGGGTAACCAATAAAGCCAATGAAGTGGTTGAACTACGAGGCAGTGGTGGCATTAATGCCAGTCAACCTCTGAACCAATCTGTGCCTGCTTCTATGCGTCGCTTTAATATCGAGCTGATACGTGTGCAACCACGTGGCGAGATGCTGCAAGTCTGGGTAAAACCAGTGCCTTTTAATAAGTTCGTTGACTGGCTAACATATCTGAAAGAAAAACAGGGTGTTGAGGTCGAGTTTATGGATATTGATCGCTCTGATAACCCTGGGGTTATTGACGTCAACCGACTACAGTTTAAACGAGGTTAATGTGAAACGCGGTTTATCTTTTAAGTATGGCCTGCTCTTCAGTAGCATCTTTATCGTCTTTTTCTCGGTCAGCTTGTTGCTGCACTTGCCGGCTTCTTTTGCTCTCAAGCAGGCTCCTGCTGTGCGCGGCTTGAGTATCGAAGGCGTGGAGGGCACCGTTTGGCAAGGCAGCGCTAACAACATCGTGTGGCAGCGCATCAATTACGGTTCAGTGCAGTGGGATTTCCAGTTTTCTAAGCTATTTCAAGCCAAAGCAGAACTGGCGGTTCGTTTTGGTCGTAACAGTGACATGAACTTATCAGGTAAAGGGCGTGTCGGGTACAGCATGAGCGGCGCGTACGCAGAGAACTTAGTAGCTTCAATGCCTGCTATGAACGTGATGAAATACGCTCCAGCCATTCCAGTACCGGTTTCTATTGGTGGACAAGTTGAACTGACGATCAAGCATGCGGTTCACGCTCAGCCTTGGTGTCAATCTGGCGAAGGTACACTGGCTTGGTCTGGTGCCGCAGTCGACTCTCCTGTTGGCTCGCTAGACCTTGGCCCTGTGATTGCAGACATAACCTGTGAAGACAGCACAATTGCAGCGAAAGGCACTCAGAAGAGCGATCAGGTAGACAGTGAGTTTTCAGCGAGCGTAACACCCAACCAACGCTATACGTCGGCGGCATGGTTTAAGCCGGGGGCGGAATTCCCGCCAGCAATGCAGAGTCAGCTTAAGTGGTTGGGCAACCCTGATAGCCAAGGTAAGTACCAGTTTACTTATCAAGGTCGTTTGGTAC
>NZ_MAKD01000119.1:0-7427 GCF_001691235.1 Vibrio sp. ZF57
TTCCAATTCGACTTTATTGATAGCTTTTCGCTCTCAATCGAATCTTTTAGCGCTTATTTACGCAGCTTTGTTTTTTGAAAACTTGATCTGTTGAATCACCAAACCAGCAATAATCAGCACTAAACCAAACAGTGTTGCAGGGTGAATCTCTTCGCCAATGATGGTGGAAAGTAGCATCAGTGAGATAAATGGCGAGGCAAAAATTAGGTTGCTGATACGCGCCGTATTGTTGGTTAGCTTGAGTGCTGATAACCATAATACAAAGGTAATGCCCATCTCAAACAGGCCTACGTAAGTCACCGCCATCCAACCCTTCGTCGTAATTTGGCTAAAGCTCTCACCTTCGTAAAGGGTTAAACCGATCGCGAATGGTAATGCTACTAAGAAACCAAGCAATACGCCAACCACTGGGTCAGCCTTGTTTTTGGTGTTGAGAATCCAATATCCTGCCCAAAGTAGAGTAGAAAGCAGCGCCAGTGCCACACCGAGTGGGCTATCGAACTGCATGCCTAACACATCGCCTTTGGTGGCAATAACTACCACACCCGCATAGCTGAAGGTACACGCAATCCAATCTTGCTTACGAATCTTTTGCCCCAGAAAAACCGCCGCCATTAAGGTTAGCGTGATAGCCCAGCTGTAGTTGATGGCTTGAGCTTGAGAAGCGGGCAGCAGGTCGTAGGCTTTGAATAGAATCAGGTAATAAGCCAATGGGTTAACCAAGCCGAGCAGCAGGTAATACCAAGGGTTTGAAAGGAACGTTGTACTCAGCTGAGAGAGCTTACCTTGAAAGGCGCAGACTGCGATCAGCGCAATCGACGACACAATACTGGCAATGGTCAGCATTTGAATCGGTGAAAACTCAGCAAGGGTCAGCTTAAAAGCAGTAGCGACCGTTGACCACAGCAGTACTGCGGAAAGGCCAAAGCCCAAGGCACGACGTTCGTTCATGGCAACTCATTCTAATTTGATGGGACAGAATACGGAGCGCCTAGTCTATCTGTCGAATTTTAATACGGCAAACTGGACATTTATCCAGTATCAAAATACCATTTAATGAGTTATTTCAAATTAGGCTAAATCATTATCATGCAATGGATTATCGAACATCAGGCAACGCTTATTGCTGCAATTTCTGGCGCGCTCGTCAGCGGCGGTGTCGTGGGTTGGTGGATTAAACAGAAGCTCTCTTTTCAGCAGCGATTGCTCGAGCAGCAGCTAGAGTCCGATCGTTTGTTGCATGAATCTCAGCAAGCTCAGCTCAAAGCATCACTCGCAGAGGCGCAACAAGAGCTCGATGAGTTAGATGATGACCGAGACAAAGCGGCATTCGAGCTCAAGCAGGCGCACGGTAAGGTGATGGCTGCAATGGAAAAACTGCGCTACTTTGAGGCCGTGAAGCAAGAGCGCCAGCAGTACGCTGATGAGATTAACGTGCTGAAAGACCATAAGTCGGAGTTGGAGGCTGAACTCCGTGAGCAAGAGGCAAGGCACGATCAAGAGAACCTCGCCAATAGCGAAAAGCTGCAGTTGCTAGAGCAAGCTGAATCACGACTTAAGCAGCAGTTTGAATTGTTAGCGAACCAACTGTTTGAAACCAAAACCGCCAAGGTCGATCAGCAGAATAAGCAGAGCCTAGAAGGTTTGTTGTCTCCACTAAGAGAGCAGTTGGAAGGCTTTAAGAAACAAGTGAACGACAGCTTCAGCCAAGAAGCCAAAGAGCGTCATACTTTGGTGCATGAGCTTAAAAACCTGCAACGTCTTAATGAGAGTATGACGCGTGAAGCGGTGAACCTGACCCAAGCGCTAAAGGGTGACAACAAACAACAAGGTAACTGGGGCGAGGTGGTGCTGGCTCGCGTGCTTGCTGAATCAGGACTGCGCGAAGGCCACGAATACCAAACGCAAGTGAACCTGCAAAACGATGCGGGCAAGCGTTATCAACCGGATGTGATTGTGCATCTGCCACAAGACAAGCAAGTGGTGGTCGATTCAAAAATGGCGCTGGTGGCATTTGAACGCTATTTCAATGCCGAAACCGATCAGCAACGCGATGCTGCATTGCGCGATCACTTGGTGTCACTGCGAGCGCACATCAAAGGCTTGAGCCAGAAGGATTATCATCAGCTCAAAGGCATACAGAGCTTGGATTACGTGTTGATGTTTATTCCGGTAGAGCCTGCGTTTCAGGTGGCGATTCAAGCCGACCCTAGCTTAGTTAAAGATGCGATGGAGCAAAACATTATCTTGGTCAGCCCAACCACCTTGCTGGTTGCACTGCGTACCATTGATAACTTGTGGCGCAACGATAGACAGAATCAGAACGCGCAAGTTATCGCGGAACGTGCGAGCAAGCTTTACGACAAATTACGCCTGTTCGTTGATGA
The DNA here is from genome assembly GCF_001691235.1 of Vibrio sp. ZF57. NCBI lineage: Bacteria > Pseudomonadati > Pseudomonadota > Gammaproteobacteria > Vibrionales > Vibrionaceae > Vibrio > Vibrio sp. ZF57. The sequence goes on from NZ_MAKD01000119.1 coordinate 2,388, forward strand.
TATGGAAGGTCTCGGCAGTTCATTAGATAGAGCCAACCAAAGCTACCAAGGAGCGATGAATAAGCTAGTGACTGGGCGTGGCAATGTGATCCGTCAGGCGGAAAGCTTCAAGCAATTGGGTGTTGAAGTGAAGAAACCGATCTCGATTGGTTTGGCTGAAATGGCGCAAAATGAGGCTTTTTCAGAAAATGCCTCCTTAGTAGAAAGACAACCTGCTGAGGATAAAGTAAACTAATCGGCCGCAGCGCCTCTAAACACAAAGAGCGCTGTCGATGAGAACTTACCATGGTAGATAACAGCATTATGGACACAAGCGTGCAGACAAATTCAGCAGTAGAGTCAGAAACCACACACTTTGGTTTCGAAACAGTCGCAAAAGACGAAAAAGTCGCGAAAGTAGCAGAGGTATTTCACTCTGTAGCCGCTAAATACGACATCATGAATGACTTAATGTCGGGTGGTGTTCACCGCTTGTGGAAGCGATTCACGATTGATTGCAGTGGCGTTCGCCCTGGTCAGCGTATCCTAGATCTTGGTGGTGGTACTGGCGACCTTACTGCGAAATTCTCGCGTATCGTTGGTGAAAAAGGCCACGTGGTTCTTGCTGATATCAACAACTCAATGCTGAATGTTGGCCGTGATAAGCTGCGTGATAGCGGCATTGTTGGCAACGTACACTACGTACAAGCGAACGCTGAAGAGTTGCCATTCCCAGATAACTACTTCGATTGCATTACGATCAGCTTCTGTCTGCGTAACGTAACCGATAAAGACCAAGCGCTGCGTTCTATGTACCGCGTACTTAAGCCGGGTGGCCGTCTGTTGGTTCTTGAGTTTTCTAAGCCAGTGCTTGAGCCACTATCAAAGGTTTACGATGCCTACTCTTTCCACCTGTTGCCAAAAATGGGTGAGCTGATTGCCAACGACGCAGACAGCTATCGTTACCTTGCAGAATCAATCCGCATGCACCCTAACCAAGAAACCTTGGAAGGCATGATGCAAGACGCGGGTTTCGAGAATACTAAATACTTCAACCTAACGGGCGGCATTGTTGCGCTGCACCGCGGTTACAAGTTCTAGTCGAACTTGGTAGTAGGCTCTTAGGGCGTGCTAAACAATAAGAATAAAGACAGAACGGATAGGTTAAGGCTTATCCGTTTTCAAAGGTAAGGACAGTCATGCCATTTGATCCATTGGTCACCGCAGTTATTGAAACCTCTTTAAATACTTTCGTGAACGATGATCCAGCCTTGGTTCGTCGTTTGTCTCGTTTAAAGGGGCAGATCATTCAAGTTAATTTGAAAGAGTTGAATAAAACACTCACTTTCGTTTTCAGCCAACAAATTGATGTGTTGTCGGAATATGAAGGGCAGCCTGATTGCTACCTATCTTTGAACCTATCGGTATTACCGGAATTGCGTGAGCAATCGAACATCACCAAGCTGATCAAGCAAGATAAGTTGATCTTAGAGGGTGATATTCAACTGGCTCAGAAATTTGCTCAACTGATGACAGACTGCAAGCCTGATTTGGAAGAGTGGTTATCGCGTGTGACGGGTGATGTGGTTGCGCATACCTTGGTGCAAGGCGTTAAAAACGTCGGTGGCTTTGTAGCAAAACAGGCGACTAAGCATCAAAACCATGTTGCTCAAGTTCTGACTGAAGAGTGGAAGATCGCACCAGCACCGTTAGAAGTCGCGCATTTTTGCGACCAAGTTGATGACGTAAAAAGCTCTGCTGCTCGTCTTGAAGCTAAGTTGAACGCTCTGTTGGAGAAAGCATGACCCCAGCAGAACTGAAACGTCTTTATCATATTATCAAGGTACAGTTGGAATATGGCCTTGATGAGTTGATGCCGGAACACCAACTGACTAAAGCTCCTTTGTTGGCGCGAAAGTCACTGTTTTGGCTTAAGAACAAGCATCAAGATAAAGAGTTGGGTCATCGCTTGCGCCTTGCGCTGCAAGAACTTGGTCCAGTGTGGATCAAGTTTGGACAGATGATGTCGACACGTCGTGATCTGTTCCCTCCTCATATCGCCGATCAGTTGGCGTTGTTGCAAGACCAAGTTGCGCCGTTTGATGGTCAACTGGCGAAGCAAGATATGGAAAAGGCGTTGGGTGGCTGTTTAGACAACTGGTTTACCGACTTTGATATCGAGCCACTGGCTTCTGCTTCTATCGCTCAGGTGCATACCGCAAAGCTTAAAGAAAGCGGTCGTGAGATTGTTCTGAAGGTAATTCGACCTGATATTCGCCCGGTGATTGACGCAGATCTAAAACTGATGCACCGAATGGCGCGTATAGTCGCTAAGTCGCTTCCTGAAGCACGTCGTTTGAAACCGGTTGAAGTGGTTCACGAGTACGAGAAAACGTTACTTGATGAACTCGACCTGCGCCGTGAGGCGGCCAATGCCATTCAACTGCGACGTAATTTTGAAGGCAGTGAAGAGCTGTATGTTCCAGAGGTTATCCCTGATCTAAGCAGCGAAACCCTGATGGTGTCAGAGCGAATCTATGGTATTCAAGTCTCCGATATTGAGACGCTAGAAGCCAACAGCACCAACATGAAATTGCTCGCGGAACGCGGTGTGACGGTATTCTTCACCCAAGTATTCCGAGATAGCTTTTTCCATGCAGACATGCACCCGGGCAACGTATTTGTTAACCCAGAGAATCCAGATAACCCTCAGTGGATTGGTTTGGATTGTGGCATTGTTGGTACGCTCAATAGCGAAGATAAGCGCTATTTAGCAGAGAACTTGTTGGCTTTCTTCAATCGAGATTACCGTAAAGTTGCTGAGCTACACGTTGATTCGGGGTGGGTGCCACACGACACTAACGTCAATGATTTTGAGTTCGCGATCCGTATGGTGTGTGAGCCAATCTTTGCAAAACCACTTGGCGAGATCTCATTTGGCCATGTGTTGCTAAACTTATTTAATACAGCAAGACGTTTCAACATGGAGGTTCAACCTCAGTTGGTGCTTCTGCAAAAGACCTTGTTGTATGTCGAAGGCCTAGGCCGTCAGCTGTATCCGCAACTTGATTTGTGGGCAACGGCGAAGCCTTTCCTTGAAACCTGGATGATGAATCAGGTGGGGCCGCAAGCTGTGATCAACGCAGTAAAAGAGCGTGCGCCATTCTGGGCAGAAAAACTGCCAGAGCTGCCAGAGCTACTTTATGACAGCTTGCGCCAAGGTAAAGCGATGAACCACAGAATGGATCAGCTTTATCAAGGTTACCGAGATAGTAAGCGTCAGCAAGCAACTGGAAAGTTTTTGTTTGGCGTTGGAGCCACTTTAGTCGTATGCTCCGCAATATTAGTTTCAAGCCCTTATGAGCAGCTATCTATGGGCTGTGGCATCGCAGGTGTCACATTTTGGTTGCTTAGTTGGCGAGCTTACCGTCGTTAGACAGTAGACTCTCTTAATATTTTTATGTGTAGACAGACCCGAGGACAATGACAATGGGTGGTATCAGTATTTGGCAACTTCTAATCATTGCTGTAATTGTAATTTTGCTATTCGGAACAAAGAAACTGCGCGGTATGGGTGGTGACTTAGGTTCAGCGGTTAAAGGCTTCAAAAAAGCGATGAGCGATGAAGACAAGCCTGCAGATAAGAAAGATGCAGACTTCGAACCAAAGAATATTGAACAGCAGAAGACAGAAGCTCACGCTGAAACAACTGCTGAAACAAAGAAAGACAAAGAGCAGGCGTAAATCGTGTTTGATATCGGTTTTTGGGAACTGGTATTAATATCTGTCGTTGGGTTAGTGGTTTTAGGGCCTGAGCGTTTGCCCGTGGCGATTCGCAGTATTTCCAAGTTTGTTGGACAAGCGAAAAGCATGGCAAACAGTGTGAAAGATGAACTTTCTCATGAGCTTAAGGTGCAAGAGCTGCAAGAAAACCTACGCAAGGCGGAAAAAATGGGTATGGAAGATTTATCTCCAGACCTTAAAGCGTCAGTCGATGAACTCAAGCAGGCCGCTGCTGAGGTTCAACGTCCGTATGCTAAGCCTGAGTCTGATAAGCCAAGTGAGACTAAACCTAGTGTCATGGAAACTGTGGAATCTGAAACCATTCAGGTCAACAGTGAAGCTTCAGCACCGTCAGATAAGAAAGCCGAATAGTCTCGCAAGGAGGAGTCGCCGGATACTTGATTCGCTAGATGTTTAAATAGATATCTATTCAAGTAAATAACTATTCAAGTGGATACCAATTCAACTGGATAGATACACGCGCGGCTCCTTTTCGATCTTCCTGTTTAAGAGGTTTGACATGTCTTCGACTGAGCAGACACAGCCTTTAATTAGCCACCTTCTAGAACTACGTAATCGCCTACTACGTGCGATTGTCGCGGTGCTAGTGATATTTGTCGGGCTAATTTATTTTGCTAATGATATTTATGAATTCGTATCAGCACCTTTGGTAGATCGTCTACCGGAAGGGGCGACGATGATCGCAACCGATGTTGCATCGCCATTTTTCACACCGCTGAAATTAACCTTGATCGCGTCTATATTCCTCGCGGTTCCGTTTATTTTGTATCAGGTGTGGGCTTTTGTTGCTCCGGGTTTATACAAGCATGAAAAACGCTTGATCATGCCGCTATTGGCTTCAAGTTCATTGCTGTTTTACTGTGGTGTGGCGTTCGCTTACTTTATTGTATTCCCGTTGGTATTTGGCTTTTTTACGGCCATATCATTAGGGGGAGTAGAGTTCGCAACCGACATCTCAAGCTATCTTGATTTTGTACTCGCGCTGTTCTTTGCTTTTGGTATTGCCTTTGAAGTGCCTGTTGCGATTATCTTGTTGTGTTGGACGGGGGCAACAACGCCTCAATCTCTGTCTGAAAAGCGTCCTTACATTGTGGTGGGTGCTTTCATCATCGGTATGATGCTGACACCACCAGATATGATCTCGCAAACACTGTTGGCGATTCCAATGTGTATTCTGTTTGAGATTGGTCTGTTTTTCGCACGCTTTTATACGCGTAAGCCAGATGCGGATGAAGAGGAAGAAGCTGAATCTTGATT
>NZ_MAKD01000120.1:0-357 GCF_001691235.1 Vibrio sp. ZF57
CGACAACCTAACGGTTGAAGGTGTGACCTACGATGGCGGCGACGGTATCTTGACCGACAACGGCAACGGGACTTACACCTTTGCGCCGAATGAAAACTTCAATGGCGACGTAAACTTCGGTTTTGATGTGTCTGACGGCACCGATACGGTGTCAGCAAACATCGACGTAAGCGTAACTGCCGTAGATGATGCGCCTGTGTCTGGTGACCTAGCGTACTCAATCGACGAAGACGGTTCGATTCGTCTAAGCCAAGAGCAGCTTCTATCGCAAGCTTCTGACGTAGAAGGCGATGACCTAACAGCTAGCAGCCTAACGGTTGACGGTGATGCAACAGTCGTTGCTAATGATGACGGCAG
>NZ_MAKD01000121.1:0-803 GCF_001691235.1 Vibrio sp. ZF57
GGCTACATGGATTCCCCCGGTTGTCAAACATCCGCTAAACTTATGTTGATGGGTTTTGGACTGCCGCTCTACATTCGGCCTACTTATCGACGATTCGCATACGTCGTGGCCCTGATGACTTTGCGCGACTGCGGTGCCTTATTCGTTAGATGACATCTAGTGTGTCCGCCGCATTAACAGGCTCTCCGCAAGTGGTCTTAACCTATCTCCATCATTAGCGTCTGCAATGACCCGGTGGGTTTAACTCTCTATGCTGCTTAGGTTTCTACTTAAGCAGCATAGTTTTCATATTCGGTTTGATTGTGTAAAAGCGACCATATAATTCGTGCGTTCTTCGCGGCAAGTGCCACTATCGCTCGGTTCATTCCTCTTCGTTCTAGAACGCCGCGACACCACTGACTTAACTTATCTTGCTTGTCGCCAAGGTTGGCAATCACGGTCCTTGCGCCATGAACTAATAGTGTTCGTAAGTATTTATCATTCGGCCTAAGCGAGGTTTTCCTCCTGTGGAATATTGCTTTGGTACGAGTCCTAGCCAAGCAGAGAAATCACGGCTTTTATCAAATTGAGAACCATTGCCTATCGAAGCAAGTATCGCAGTAGCGGTTTGCGGCCCAATACCTCGAACTTTCATCACTCGTTGAACATTAGCGCTGACCTTAGCAAAAGAGCCGAAGACTTGTTCAGTATCGGCGATACGTTGATTTAATTCACCAAGGTGGTGATAAGCATCGGCAATCACCGTTCTAGCGAGATGTGGCAGTTCATTTTCTGCATCTTCAAGCATTAAGGGAACGTGTTTC
>NZ_MAKD01000122.1:0-4007 GCF_001691235.1 Vibrio sp. ZF57
GATTTTTGAGCCAGAAGCTAGACGCTCCATTGATGTTTGTTGTGCGCTGTTTGCATTGTTTAGGTAACGTTGCGCTGTCATCGCTGAAACGTTTGTATTTACATTCACTGCCATGGTGACTTCTCCAATTGATTTTCCGGTATTGCGGTTTCCGACGTCTCGGAAAACCAAGTAGTTCTCTCAAAGTTACTTTTAATAACGGCGTAATTGACGAAACCTTTAGGAAAAAAACAATAAAATTAAAGAAATAGCGATAAAGGAGAAGAAAGCGTGACTGGTAATAAATTTATCAAAAAAAGATAAGAAAAACGCTAAAGTTGTCGAGAAATCCGTCGAGCGAGGTTTTGTGTTTTTATTAACCAAAGAAGCCAAATAAACTGAAATGGTGTTATGAGATTTAAAGTAATTGATTAACCTAACAAGGTTAAGGCAAGGTTAGGTGCTTGCTTCGCTTGAGCCAGAATAGTAGTACTGACTTGTTGTAGTATTTGTTGCTTGAGCATTTGAGTGGTTTCTTTGGCGTAGTCGGTATCTTTGATTCGGCTGTTAGATGTCGCCAAGTTCTCATGAACGTTTTCGAGATTATTTATGGCATGATCAAAACGATTTTGCATTGCCCCTAGTTCAGAACGATGACTATCAACATACTTCATCGCTGTGTCTAAAATAGAGACAGCACGCTGCGCGCCACCTACATCAGTAACATTGATGTCATCGACTGATTCGTAATAACCCGCCGACATCGAAAGTTCACTGGCTAACGAACCTGAGAAAGAGATCGTGCCTGCGGTGTCTTCGCCAGACATATAGATCTGAAGCTGCCCTTCATCATTGACGGAAGCAGAGACGAGATCCGTTTGACCGTTAATATAAGTCGCCAACTCTTCGATATCATCGCCTTCTTTCGCGTTGATGGTGAGCTCTTGTGGCTGACCAAAACGGTCGGTAAACGACATCGTCATATCATTCTGGTTGGATTTGACTTCCCACGAGTCACTTGCCATGCCATTGGCGACATAGCTAAAACCACCCATATTGATGTCATCGGTGCGCATGTTTTTCAAACCTATCTGCACCGCTTCACCAGAACTGCCACCGATTTGAAATGAAGAACTACCAAAGCTACCGTTAAGGAGTTTTTTACCGCCAAATGAAGTGGTTTCAGCAATTCGATTCAACTCATCATTTAAGGCGGTCACTTCTTCTTGAATCGCCGTCCTTTCCGACTGGCTATTCGAGCCATTACTCGCCTGCAGTGACAAATCTCGCATACGCTGCATGATATTGGTGGTTTCATTCATCGCTCCTTCTGCTGTCTGCATAATGGAGATACCGTCGTTAGCATTACGAACAGCAACATCAATGCCACTCATCTGTGCTTCTAATCGATTCGAGATTTGTAAGCCAGCCGCATCGTCTTTTGCACTATTAATACGGCTCCCTGAAGCTAAGCGCTCCAAAGATTGATTCAGCATGTTATTAGCATTAGAGAGGTTTCTCTGAGCTACTAAAGCTGAGACATTTGTATTAACAGTTATAGCCATAGACCTTCACTTACAAAAAGATGAATAAAACTCACGATTGCTCTTATATCGACCAATTCATATAAAGCTTTAATAAAAAAGGAGCCCTAAGGCTCCCGTTCTTTACTGCATACGAGGTGATTTACTTAATCGTTAATGCACTCAACATGTCAGTCGAAGGCGCAAAGTAGTAAGCGCCTGTCACTGCTTTAGTAAATCGAAGCAGTTGGTCTGTTTTACCATCTGTTACGCCGTACATGCTCTCTAACATCGCATCGAAGTTATGACGAACGTTACAGTAAGCAATGAACAGTAAGCCGTGATCGCCCGTAGCGGTACCGTAAGGTAGGCTGTGACGAACAATCTTAAGACCCTTTCCTTCTTCTTTGATATCCACGCGACCAACGTGAGACGCCGCTGGCACATCATCTAGCTCGATAGAGTCAGGTTTAGTACGGCCAACCACTTTCTCTTGTGCCGATACATTCAAACGATTCCAAGCTGGCAGGTTATGCACAAAACGCTGCACCATTACATAACTACCACCAGCGAATTCACCCTCAGGCACAATAGCGACTTCAGCACGTTGTGCGTCTTTCGGGTTTTCAGTGCCATCAACAAAGTCTGTCATGTCACGAGAGTCTAGGAAGCGATAACCATAAGTTTCATCAACCACTTCAACATCAGCTGCTACTTCAGATAGCAATTTACGCAAGATAAAGAAGTGCAGATCATGTCGGTTTGAATGACAGTGAATCAGAACGTCAGACAGTGTGCTCGGTGCTGTGATATCACCTTCACCCAGCACAGGGAAGTCGATCAAATCAGCGGGCGCTGCTTGCTCGAACCTATCCCAAAAAGCTTTTGAGAACGCAACCGATGCCGTTAAGTTCGCATCAGGCTGAGTTTGGTTTAGTTCGTCGATTAGAGTCGGAAGCTTTTGAATTTCTGCTAGTACATTAGCAGTATTAGCGTTCACTTTAAGTTGAACGTAAAGCGCGAAAGGCCCAGCTTCAGGCAAAATAGCACTTTGAACGTTAGGCTGCTCATTTGAAACATTAAGCATAGATTATTCCTTCCAGTTTTAGCTTCTAAGTATAATTGTGAATGGGACAAATGTTTTGATGAGAATCAGTCTTCGAGCTCAACCACTTTAAAGCAATCCCTTGCAGCATGGCTATTGGTTAGATAAAGCGCTAACCACAGCAGCAACAATAGGGTGATGCCATTTGACCAACGGAACCATCCGTTATCCAAATAGATTAAATAAATCGTATGGGAGCCCTGTGCCAAGATAGCCATCATGGTAACCCAACGTCCCCATGACACGACTTTGTTAAGGCGCTTTCTATCTGGCGATCTTAGCCCAAATAACCACATCAGCAGCAAACTAGGCACACTCAACGCGATCCCGACATAAAACATCTGATGGTCTGGGTAGATTATCTCAAGAATATCGGTTCCCGATTCTCGGCTTGCGCCTGCAACAATGAAAACGACCAAGGCTTTCGCAAGAAACAACCAACCTAGCCAGAGCAAGATTGGAGCTTTCAAAAAGCCGTGCTTGTCGTATTGTTCTATGGAGTACCGCACAAATCTCACTTTCACTTATTTTCAAACCAACACTTTAACGCAAATCATTCATACTTAACTAGCTTTGCGTTATCTTAGTAGCCAATCCGTTTTAATTGTCGAACTCAGTATGAAAAACAAAACTAATACGCCCTCTGTTGAATCTCAACAGGAAGCACTGAAGATAGCCAAAGCGACTCAAAAGCCAGCTCAAACCAAAGAACAAACTAAACTGATTGCTCAGGGTATCGAGAAAGGCATCGCACTGTACAAGAAACAGCAAAAAGAACGCAGCCGCCAAGCCGATAAAGCGAAGAAGCGCGTACAGAAAGAAAAACAGACTCAACAAGCTAATCAACACCAAGAAGACACGATCGAAACAAGTGTTGAAACACCATCAAATCACGCCACTAAACTGCCGTGGTTACTACTGTTCGCAAGCTGGGTAGGCTTCGCGATTTATTTGATGAAATAACAGGATAAGCGTATGAAAAAGGAATTAATCGCTTTGGCTATGAGTAGCGTGTTACTCGGTTGCACGACACCGACATCAACGCCTCATAGCGAAGCTGCCAACGTGCAAATGGATTACCATGGCGTGATTAATATCGATAAATGTCAGTATAAAGGGGAAGTCACAGGCAGCGAAGGCCATTGGTACAACTACCTGTTTTACCCAAATGACACATTGATTCAAGGCGCCATGAATCAACTCAAGTCGAATACGATTGAGCTAGGCGCAGATACCGTGATATTCACACTTCCCCAAGATTTTTCCACATCCGTGACTATGCTGGGAACTGCCTATCTGTGTAAGTAAATAGAAACGTAATGGGGTAGCTCACAACTCATATTAGCGAGATGCTCCCTACTATTTCTATTCTAAAAAAAGAAAGCCAGCTTTCGCTGGCT
>NZ_MAKD01000123.1:0-1054 GCF_001691235.1 Vibrio sp. ZF57
GGCTTTGTTGCGTAATTCAATGGAACTAAATCAAGAACCTACGATCTGATCAGCTACCACCACTCTCTCTCGTAGCCTTATGCCTAAACCTTGTTACAAAACAACCAACTGGAAGCAATACAACCAATCGCTCATTAACCGTGGTTCTCTGACCTTCTGGATCGATGAAGAAGCAATAAGTGGGTGGGCGCAAAGCAAACAGAATAAGCGCGGGAGGCCACGTCGGTTCAGTGATTTAGCGATTACGACAGCACTCATGGTGAAACGAGTTTTTTCTATGCCACTGAGAGCGCTGCAAGGATTTATCGACTCGATATTTAGGTTAGCCCATGTGCCGTTAAGTTGTCCGCATTACACCTGCATCAGTCGTAGAGCCAAGCAAGTTGAGGTCTCATTTAAGACTAAAGCGAGAGGAGCGATACAACACCTAGCCATTGATGCAACTGGCCTTAAGGTTTATGGCGAAGGTGAATGGAAAGTCAAAAAACACGGGACGGATGGCAAGCGGAGAGTCTGGCGAAAGCTGCATATTGCAGTTGATACAAGCACTCATGAGATCATTGCCGCCGAGCTAAGTTTATCAACGGTTACAGATGGTGAAGTACTCCCGAACCTACTGAAACAAACACGTCGAAGCATCCTTGAGGTGTCTGGTGATGGCGCTTACGACACGAGAGCGTGTCGCGCTGCTATTAAGATGAAGCGAGCCGTTGCGCTTATTCCCCCAAGAGAAGGGGCAGCCTTCTGGGAGCGTGGTCATCCTCGAAACCTCGCCGTGGGTTGCCAGAAATTATACGGCTCAAATAAGTATTGGAAAGAGCGGTATGGATACCACAAACGTTCATTGTCAGAAACAGCGATGTATCGAGTTAAACAGTTGCTAGGAGGACGATTGAGCTTAAGAAATTACAATGCCCAGGTGGGTGAAACTTACGCGATGATAAAAGCGTTGAACAAGCTTACTGGGTTAGGTATGCCTGAAACTTGTCGTATTGATTAAGAAATACGCGAAACGGGGTTGTTCTATCTTTAAATTTAATTACGCAACAAAGCC
>NZ_MAKD01000124.1:0-625 GCF_001691235.1 Vibrio sp. ZF57
TTTATCAGTCTCATCCACACTGACTGTTGCGGTACTGACTGTCGCTGCATCGTTGGTGCCATTAATCGTCACTTTGATGGTCGAAGGTGTGCCATCAATAGACGATACCGTGAAGGTCTCTTCGACTTTATCGCCGACATTCAATTGATTAAACGTGCTGTTGGCGGTGAACACCCAATGACCATTGGTGTCAATAGTCAGGTCACCGTTGGTACCTGAAATAGAATCCGGCGTAAACGTATTGTCTGGGTTGTCTACATCGGTACTGGTCAATGTTCCTGATGTGGTTACTGCTTTGTCAGTCTCATCGATGGCGACGGTCGCACTGCTGACAGTAGCGGCGTCGTTAGTCCCGTTAATCGTCACCTTGATGGTGGACGGTGTGCCATCAATAGACGACACCGTGAAGGTCTCTTCGACCTTATCGCCGACATTCAATTGGTTAAACGCACTGTTCGCAGTGAACGTCCAATGACCATTGGCATCAATAGTCAGGTCACCATTTGTGCCTGCAATGGAGTCTGGAGTGAACGCATTATCCGGATTATCGACATCGGTGCTGGTTAATGTTCCTGATGTCGTTACCGCTTTATCAGTCTCATCCACACTGACTGTTGCGGTACTG
>NZ_MAKD01000125.1:0-2417 GCF_001691235.1 Vibrio sp. ZF57
ACATAAGTTTAGCGGATGTTTGACAACCGGGGGAATCCATGTAGCCTCATTAAGTGGCAAAAAATTGTTGGTTAAAATGTTGAACGGAGTGAAAACAACCAACTGTTTTTTGTCCGTTTGAATGCCTTGTTAGTTGTTGATAGTTAAACATATTTACCTTACCAACAACACATGAATTTAATGAGTAGAAATGAGAATTAAAAAGCACCCAGTACCGCTACGTACAAAAAGTTGAACTTTGAGCCACTCAATTAAACTCATTGAAGCGAACACACTAAACCTTAAATTGACAAATGAGGCTGATTTTCGCTGGTTATCACCTAAAAGTGAATGGCGAAAACTGAGCGAAACACATGCAAAGCCAATTTAGAATACACCGCGCTTACAATAAAATATTACTCTTATTAGCGGTACCAACTAACGCCTTGCATCAGCGACCAAATGGCCGCGTAGCGGGCATTTGGTCCGACTGCATGCGTTTGTTATGTGATTTTTTCAACGCTCACTTGACTTTGCTCGGCGTTGGCATCGTGTACTTATCCAGACTTTCTAAATCAGGCTCATAGATGCGCATGAGGAAATTCCAGCCATCTACTATTGGAAGATTGTTCTTGGCTGATTCACCACAGCCTCCAAAGTTCACGTCAAAAGTTCCGTCACTATTAAAATCGATATTGTACTCATTCAGAATAGCTTTCTTGTCAAATATCCAGCCATCAGCGTTGTACATAGTAATAGAGAAGAAACCGCCTGTATTGAAAGGTGGAACTTTGTAATTTGCCGTGAAGCAACCTTTACCGTCTTGCTGCGCGTAGGATAGGTATCGTGCATTCTCATCTGGCAATAGCCCCCAGCCAGCTGCAGTACCTAATAGGTGCATATGTTCATCGACAGTTCCACGAGCGCCTTGCATATTATTTAGAGAACCTTTTTGGGCTGCCTCAGCCGCCAGTTTGTCTCTAAGTGCAATGAGTTGCTCCATATCGTACTCTGGCAATACATGTGGTTCCGTTGCTTCAGCCGAAATCGCTATTTGCTTCTGCAAAGCCTGAACCTGGGCAATATCTTCAGGGTCGTTAGGATTAATTCGGGTGCGAACGGCAACCATAACAAAGTCGGTGTCAGCCTTGATTTCATGTGTTCCCGGTGTAGTAAAAACCTGGTCGATGTAATGGTCATTTTGAACGACCATAGCAGACATATAACGACCATTGGTTTCTGGTAATGTAATTGACGCTCCTTTAGAAACATTGACTATAGCTCCGCTATAGGTTGTATCCTGGTTCATACGAACGACGGTTTGATTGTTTAAATCGAACTCTCCCACAGGAAAATGAAAGAAGGTATTTATTTCCGCTAGTTTTGTAATGTTCCCAAAAGCTACATCAGACTCAGCAACTTTATAATTACTGAGATCGACAGGTGTCGCAGCAATCGCCTTAGCCGATACGAATAGCATTAAGAACACATGTAATATTATTTTTTTCAAAATCTGATTCCTTAGTAAGTTGCGCCTAGATAGGCATAGGTGCTCGAACACTTTGTCACATGTAGCCCTGTTAAGGTGTGAGCAACGCAATACCGATGCCACCGCAGACTACCTTAAACACAAAACGCAACGCATAGCAAAGGTGCCAAGCGTTGCGAATCATTCTTAAACAGATTGTTAGGCTAAAGTTCTATAGGCGCGAACTCTTCAGTAATAGCTTTGCACATTTTATTTACGATATCATCTGACACATCGTTTGAATCTCGGAGCCTATTGACGTGTTCATCCAAAGAAGCAAGAAACTCTGAGTTAGTCATAAGACAATTAAATTCGTTAATGTACTTTTCAAAACGCTCAAAAACTGATTTTTGAAACAATACTGTATATTCATCAACCATCTCTCCTTTTGCTTCATGGCCAGTGAAAGGATCAATTAACTTTGGTACATAAACAATGTTCCAAGGAGCTGTGAAAGCATATACGTTTTTGGTCCTGCCAAATACGTGTGATATTTGATAGTTTCTCAATGGCTGATATTGCTTACTTGTTGTTTTTGAAAAACCTGTTAACTGTCTGATTAGTTTGGTCGGTTCGGCATTATTCGTTGAATCTTTCACCACATTACGATTTCCGAGCACTTCCGAATAAAGGTTTTGAAATAAATGCGTACCGCTAGCATTCCGACCGAACCCTCGTATGTATACAGTCTGATTTGTTTCGATGCGCTTTTTAAGATCAGCCCAGCACTGACTTGCTTGATTCTCTTCTGCATAAATTGTTTCGCTAAGCCCAAATTCGAAAAAGTCATCCTTTGTCAGCCCCATACGATCTAAAAACGCTATATATGAATCACGCATGATTATCTCCTTTAGCCTAACGAATGACATGGATTCCCCCTACCGAGGATCTGCCACACTTATGTGGTACT
>NZ_MAKD01000126.1:0-319 GCF_001691235.1 Vibrio sp. ZF57
CCCTTCCTCACAACTGAAAGTACTTTACAACCCGAAGGCCTTCTTCATACACGCGGCATGGCTGCATCAGGCTTTCGCCCATTGTGCAATATTCCCCACTGCTGCCTCCCGTAGGAGTCTGGACCGTGTCTCAGTTCCAGTGTGGCTGATCATCCTCTCAGACCAGCTAGGGATCGTCGCCTTGGTGAGCCATTACCTCACCAACTAGCTAATCCCACCTAGGCATATCTTGACGCGAGAGGCCCGAAGGTCCCCCTCTTTGGCCCGTAGGCATTATGCGGTATTAGCCATCGTTTCCAATGGTTATCCCCCACATCAA
>NZ_MAKD01000127.1:0-95893 GCF_001691235.1 Vibrio sp. ZF57
CGTGACGGATACAGCGGGCAACGCGGCGACAGACAGCGAAAACGCGACGTTGGACACCACTGCAGGAGCCGGTATAGATATCGATCAAGTTACTGGTGATGGGATTGTTAATGCTGAAGAAGCTTCATCTGATCAAGAGATAACAGGTAAAGTTTCTGGTGATGCAAGTGAAGGAGATACTGTACATATTTACTTGGGGGTTGGAGATAGCAAAGTTCTTATCGGTTCGACGGTAGTTCTAGCTGACAATACGTTCAAGTTAGTCACACATGGTTCGAATCTTATTATGGGTAACCCTGCAGATCTTACCGCTACTGTGACTGGAAGTGATGATGCTGGTAACGATTTTGTTGCTTCTAATACAGAGCGTTACTTTGTGTTCACAGATATTCCTGAATCTCCTGTAATTACAAATATCTCAGATGATTCTGCAGCTAGTGATTATTCTGAAGTTACATTGAGTGGTACTGGTGAGCCTGGCTTAACAATATTACTATTCGATGAAGACAGTAATCAGGTGAATGTAGCTCCGATTACAGTCGACAGTAATGGTAACTGGACCACTGATATATCGAACCTGGTTTCTACGTCAGTTAATGACAACGAATTCTTTACAGCCAAACAAGTTGATAATTACGGTAACACTAGTGAATCATCGAATACCGTACATTACTACCATGGTGATTTTGACCCAGCACAGCAAGAAACTACAGATGACTTCGTCTTACTTGGTGGGGGAGATGATCAATTTAATGCCACAGTAGACGACATAGATAACAGATTAGTTGTAGATGGTGGCTCTGGTACAGATACCGCTGTGTTTGATTTCTCTTTGGATTCAGCTTTAGTACAGTTAAACGCTGATGGTTCAGTGACTATCACTGAAAGCAATAGTGATGTGAACACTTTCATCGAGTTTGAAAACTTCAACTTCACTGATGGTGGTAAAACTGTTGAAGAACTCTTTGCCCCTTCAGTTACTATTGTAAGGGATGAAGACGAATTCATTAACAGTGATAGACCTGTGGTTTCATATAATGTAACACTGCCAGCTGGTGCTGCAGTCGGTGCCACGCTGTCGATAGAAGTTGAAGGTCAACTTACTGAAACTAAAGTTCTTACTCAATCTGATATAGATTCTGGCTCCTTATCCTTTGATGTTGATATGGATACGGTTGTAGACGGTGAGCTGAATATTGATGCAGAGTTAACATATCAAAATCAGCCTGCAGGCACGCAATTTATTGGGACTGATGCGTTATCTACCAATATCGACCCTAGTGCATCTAGTTTTAGTATTGACTTAGGTACAGAGCAGACAGCACAGTTCACGTTCGATTCTCACGTAAGTGACGCTGAAGACGATTTAAGCAGTACTGATAATAAAGATGTTCAACTTTCGATTATTGATCTTCCTGAGCTTGGTTCTTTATATGTGGTTGATGGTGATACTCGTACATTAGTTGATGAAAATACAGTTCTAACTGAAGACACCCAAATCGAATATGTACTTGATGAGACTATAAACTCAGACCTGTCTTTTGATGCATCAGAAGATTTTAACAATATAAATGGTTCAGAAACATCTTATACATTAGATAGTGGTGTAATCATTTCTGGTGGTCTTTTCGATGGAGATAGACCAGACTCATCTAGCAATTTAACAGCTGAAACATTGCATTATGATAGTGAGGAAAATGAGTCAGGATTAGGTGTAGGTGATAAAGAACTTGATGTTTCAACTAAAGATTTTATCTCGATAGACTTTACTAAGGTTGGTGATTCTAACGCCACTGAGGTAACAGTAACTGAGGTTAATATCGATTTTGGTAGTGTCTGGGCTCACTATGCCGATAACAATTCTGCTGATGCTGAGATACAAGTTATCTTATTTAAAGATGGTGTTCAGGTAGGCAATGACCCTTACATCTTTGATGATGATACTAATTCTGCCGTTTATGATGGAAGCGGTGAATTCACTGCAAATATCCAGCTTGATGGTGGGTTTGATGAGATTCGTGTATACACAGTTAATGGGGACCAATCAAATGGATCGAACTCTAATATCACATTGCAAGGTGTTGAAGTTGTAGATACGATTGTTTCTGAAAAAATCACCTATGAAGCTACAGATAGTGACAAAGGAACCGATACTGGTGTTATAACCATTTCAACTTCAAGTACACAGGATTCAACAAATAAAGCACCAGTCTTGAATGACTCTCAGCTTGATGCTTCTAATGAAGATCAGGTGGTTAGTTTGTCTCTGGATAAGCTCAATATTACTGATGCTGATGGAGACCAGACATTTATTACAGATGTCAAGGTTGACCCATCATATGGTTCGGTTCAGCTTGTAACAGATTCAGAAGGGAAAGTGACCTCTGCAGAGTTTACACCAGCTTCGGATAAACATTTCGATAGCGTACCGTTTACTGTGACTGTTTCTGATGGAGCTAAGTCGAGCGAAGGTACAGCAACACTTGTTGTGAATGCCGTGGCTGATAAGCCTAATGTTACTGCGGTATTTGGTGATACTTCAAATGTTGTGATTAGTGATGCATTGCATACTAAGCTTGTTAATGCTGATGCTAACACCAGTTTTACTGAAAGTGATTATGCTGAACTTGGTCATACTGTAATGAATCAGTATGGTCAAACAACGGGGACTGTAGGAAATGATTTAATCGTTGGTTCTGATGTAAGCTCTGGTGATAGTTTGATTGGAGATGCTAATACAAACCCAGGAGGTACAGGTTCTGATATTTTTGTTGGCCGTGATGGTGATGATCATCTTTCTGGTGGTACTGGTTCATTGGATGCTGAAAGTGCTATTGATACTGCAGTATATGAAGGTGATTTTTCTGAATACAATTTAACTTTTGTTGGTGACACGACGACACAACATGATTGGACTATCGTGGATAGTTTGAACCGTGATACTCCTGAATGGGGTAGTACTGGTGATAAACTGTATCAAATTGAACGTTTAATTTTTGCAGATGCTATTGTTGAACTTAATGAAGACGGAACATTCAATGTGCTTCAAGATGCTGGCTTTACAGTAACAGCTTCGGTAGCAGATACAGACGGAAGTGAGTACCTAGACGAAGTTAGAATTTCCGGGTTACCAGATTCTGCAGAAATTATTGATAAAGATACTGGTAATGTTCTTGGTGGTTTCGTAACCGTTGGTGATGAATCTGTCTGGGTCATTGATATTGAAGGTGACACTACACAGCATATTAGCTATGACAATCTTGCAGTAAGAGATAGTTCAGGTGAACAGTTAGATGTTGATGTTGAAGTCGTTGCTGTAGATGTGAATGAAAATGTTTCAACAGCGAGTACTAGTGTTAATGTTGCTGAAACTAACGATATCATGGCAGATCAAGGCGGGAGCGTACCAACAACAGTCATTACTCTGATTATTGATTCTTCTGGAAGTATGGCAAGTACTCCGAGTGGTCTAAGCGATATGAGAATTGAGTACGTATTGCAAGCGTCAATTAATCTCTTGCAAAACGTGGCTGATCAAGAAGGCAGTGAAGATGTTCTGGTACAGTTAATAGACTTTGATTCTGGAGCGACGAATACTGGTTGGAAGACAGTAGCTGAAGCTATAGCTATTCTTACCACCGCTCAAGAAAAAGTAGATGAGAGAAATTATAACGGTATCTTCGATGCGCAAGGCGGAACGGATTATGAAGATGGCGTAGAGGCAGCAATCGCTGGTTACAATACTAACCCAGTTTCAAATTTGTCATCTGACGATACCAATGACGTTGTTTACTTCTTAAGTGACGGTCGAGACAATGGCGATTGGGACAGTGATACCAACAGCGATTGGGACAGCTTTATTGCCGATAAAGATGTGACTGCCGTTGGAGTCGGTAGCTCAGATAATGTGTCTGAGAGTGGTCTTAAAGAAGTCGCTGGTAACAATGGTAAAGTTGTTTATATACCAGACTCTCTAATCACAACGGAATTACCAAAACTTCGTCCAACAATCGGTATTGCTGGTTCGTTGTTGCTATCTCTATCTGGCCTAGATGCAGTAGCAGTAATGATTGATGAGAGCAAAGCGTCAGTGATTCAGAAAGTCGATACTGATGGAAACACCATTAACCTGCCAACAGGTCTAACATTTACCAAAGACAGTGTTGGGAATGAACTGGTTGTTGATATTGGTTACGGAGAATTTCGAGTTGCACAAGATGGTTCATACTATTTCCAACCATCAAGTGACAGCACAGCAAGTGACACCGGTAAAGCGGTTGCATTTGAAATCCTTGTAACTGTAGAAGACAGTCAAGGCGCTCAGTCACAGCAACTTATTACATTAAATCTAAGCCCTAGCGGTGAGGTGAATGTTGCACCTACTTCTTCGTTTAACGCATCGACAGGTGATGATCAGTTCCAGGGTACTGAACAAGATGACATTATCTTAGGTCATGCTGGTAATGATGTACTACTAGGGGCTGCGGGCGATGATATCTTACTCGGTGGCGACGGTAGCGATATCTTAATCGGTGGCTTAGGTGATGACATTCTAACTGGTGGCGACGGTGATGATATCTTCAAGTGGGTTGATGAACCTTTGAACAACTATCGAGACGTTATTACTGACTTTGAAGTGGGCAGTGACCGTATTGATTTGTCTGAACTCCTTCATGATGAAAATACAATGGATGATGTTCTTGAACATTTGTCAGCTAAGATTAGCGATAACAACCAAGACCTAGAGTTAACCATTACTAATGATCAAGGTTCTCAAACTATAGTATTGCAGGGCCAAGCAAGTAATCTTAGTGGTTTTGACGTCGATTCTTCTGGTGTTTATTCCGGTGATGAATTGACGAATTTAGTAAATTCACTAATGACTAACCTACCAAACTCTTAATTCATGAATAACAAAAAGGGCCGAAAGGCCCTTTTTTAATATGTCTGTTTCGTCATATAAAATAATAGAGTCAAAAGCTCAAGGATTAGAGAACCTTACAAGCGAAACCTTTCAGGTAGAAACCTTCTGGGTAGGCAGTGTCTGTTAGGTGGTCGGCTGCTTGTTCGAAGCGTTCTACGAATTTAACAGTGCGGCCTGCATCTAATGCTGCATCAGCAATGATTTTTTGGAACAAATCAGTACCCATTAAGCCAGAGCAAGAGTAGGTGAGTAGAGTGCCACCTGGTTTCAGGATTTGCATCGCAAGCATGTTAACGTCTTTGTAGCCGTTAGCGCCTGAAGTTAGGTTATTCTTGCTTGAAACAAACTTTGGTGGGTCCATGATCACTACGTCAAACTTAGTGCCTTGATCACGGTACTCACGAAGCAGTTTGAAAACGTCAGCGTTTAGGAATACAGCGCGCTTTTTCGAGATATCAAACTCATTAAGTTCAGCGTTGAATTTAGCGGTATCAAGAGCAAGTTGAGATACGTCAGCGTTGATAACACGCTTCGCGTCGCCTTTAAGTGCGTAAAGGCCAAAGCCACCTGTATATGAGAAACAGTTAAGGACATCTTTGCCTTTAACGTACTTCATCGATTCTTTGCGGCTATCACGTTGGTCCATGTAGAAGCCTGTTTTGTGGCCTTCCATAATGTTCACGCTGATTTTAACGCCATTTTCTTCAATCACGATAGATTTTGGTGGCTCTTCACCATGAAGAACGCCGACAACTTGTTCTAGGCCTTCTTTCTTACGAACTGCCACGTCTGAACGCTCGTAGATGTTGCAGTCAGGGAAGCACTCGATTAACGCTTCAACCAATACGCTTTTGTTAAACTCAGCGCCAGCACTTAGCAGTTGGCAAACAAGAAAGTCTTGGTATTTGTCGATTGTGATACCTGGTAAGCCATCAGACTCTGCGGCCGTTAGGCGGTAGCCCGTTAGACCATCACGTTCGATAATGTCTTCTCGTAAAGACTGTGCGTCTTGAATTCGTTTTACGAAGAACGCCTTGTTGATCTCTTCTTTTTCAAATGTCCAAACACGAGCTCGAATTTGAGATTCTGGTGAGTAAGCCGCTTTTGCAAGCCACTGACCATTTTGAGCATATACGTCTACAGTTTCACCTTGTTTTGGTTCGCCTTCGACCTTATCGATACCGCGTGAAAATACCCAAGGGTGTTTGCGGCGTAGTGATTTATCTCGGCCTTTAGCTAGATGAATTGAAGGAGTCATAATTTACTCTGTTTGTTGAATTTGAAGGAGGGGTATTGTCGGGGAAGTGCAGGTGAAAAGCAAATAAGAAAGGGCTGCAGAAGCAGCCCTAGTAATGATTAATCAACACATTGTGGTGGATATCAGTATTAAGCTTTAAGACCTGTCAGCAAACCTTCCATCGTATCGCTTTGTTTACGAAGTTGGTCAACATTGGAATTACTCTTACTGATCATCTCGCAGATACTGTCTGACTGATGACGAATCTCTTCAACACTCTGTGCAATGTTGTCAGCGACTACGCCTTGTTCTTCAGCCGCGGTAGCAATTTGAGTGCTGCTATCTGAAATAGACTGGTTTTTTCCGCTAATGAACCGATCTCGACGTTCACTTCTGACATCAGTGTTTGGCCTTCGTTAGCATTGTTCACCGTGACTTCCATCAGCTTGGTCAGTGATTGACTGTTACGTTGTAATGATTCAATCATGCTTTGGATTTCAACCGTTGCTTGCTGAGTACGACGGGCAAGGGCACGAACTTCATCGGCAACAACAGCAAATCCACGACCTTGCTCGCCAGCACGTGCGGCTTCGATAGCTGCGTTCAACGCTAACAGGTTAGTCTGTTCAGAAATACCGTTGATGGTTGTGACTACTTCATCGATCTGCGCCGCGTTGGCATCCAGTTCTTCTACTGCTTGTGAAGCGGACTGGATCTCTTGAGATAGGCTAGAGATAGACTCCAGTGTATTTGAAACCTTGACTTGACCGCTCTGAGCAACGCCGCGAGCGTCCATCGTTTGTGAGCTAGACGCATGAGCAAGGGTAGCGACTTCGCGAATGGTAGCCGCCATTTGTTCCGTTGCACTTGCTAAGCTATTCAGGTGTTCTTGTTGGTTACCTGAGATGTCTGAACTTTGTTGTGTTGACTGGTTCAAGTCCGAGCTGATCTGCTGCATGAGAGCGACAGACTCTTGGATTGATAGAACCATGTTTTGTTCACGCTCCGCAACTTTATCGATTGTAATCGCGATTTCACTGAACTCGTCACGAACTAAGAAGTAGTTCATGCGGCAAGTTAAGTCGCCATTCGCAAGCGTGTTCAGAGCTTTGTTCATAGAGAACATCGCGCCGCCAATAAAGGTCATGATGTAGTAAACACCTAGTGCGATAAGCGTTAGGGTTACAGCGATGATAGAAACCTGAGTCGTCGATAGAGCAGACCAAAGGTTTTGGTCATGGTTAGCAACTAGGCTGAACGCTCCATTCATCATTGAAACAGAACCAGCACCGTAGCCTAAAGAGATGGTTTCAGAGCTGCTGACAAGCTGAGCTACTTGATCTTTAGTGAGTTGACCCGCTTCGATAAGCCCTTTCATCAAGAGCATTTCTTCTTGATAAAGGTGAGCAAGTAAAGAGTCCGCGGCACTATCTAAAACGAGAGTTAATATAACCAGGGCGAGAAGAGGCAATAAGAAGAGTAGATAGAACTTTTCTTGGATTTTTAGGTGAATGAGATATTTGTCAATCCAACGAAATGGGATTTCTTTCATAATCGTTATACTCGAAGTAAGTCCACCAATAAGCGGTGAATGAATAGAAACTCGACTATATCATTCATATAATTTATGAGGCAACGTTATGGAAAGTTCACAATATATTTTTGTCGTGTCAGGCGTAGTTCAATGTGTTGGGTTCCGTTACCACACCAGTAGGCAGGCGCAAGCTATGGGTCTCTCAGGTTATGCAAAGAACTTAAATGATGGTCGAGTTGAAGTGTTAGTTGTCGGAGAGAGTCAGCAAATTGAGAAGTTACATGCTTGGCTCTATATTGGCCCTTCGAGCGCAACAGTCGACAACGTTGTGATGCATCAAGTTAAAGATAGTGAGCGCCAAGACGTACGCATAGGGGCGTTTAAAATACTGTAGTTGTAGCACTACAGTATTTTATATTGAACGTAACTTAATGACCTAAAGCGGGTTAGGTTTTACAAGCACTTTGCTGGTTTAGGTAAACCGGCGAGCTTGGTCGCTTGTTTTGCAGGGCCTTTTTTGAATAACTTGAAAAGGTACTTACTATTGCCTTTTTCTGGGCCGTGAGCTTTTTCCATTGCTTTAACGAGCATGCGAACCGCTGGTGAGGTGTTGAACTCTTCGTAAAAGCTCCTTACAAAATGTACGACTTCTAAGTGTGCATCTGTAAGTTCAATCGCCTCGTCTTGAGCAAGAATTTCAATCATGCCTTCTTCCCATTGCGTGTAATCCAATAGGTAGCCTTGAGCGTCGGTTTCGATTTGCTTGCCGTTATATTCAAACATGTTTAATCCAGAATCCAATTAACTATACGGATAGGGTACATGACCAAGTTTGTCTTTCTCAACAGAAATTGTAGCTATCCAATGAAATATCGTACTTATAGATACAAAAAAGCCCAAGAGGTAGGCTCTTGGGCTAGATATTCTTCAATGATGGGAACGATTAGTCGTCGCTGCCCATGATGCCTAGGATGCTTAGTAGGCTGATGAAGATGTTGTAGATCGATACGTACAAGCTGATCGTTGCAGAGATGTAGTTTGTTTCACCGCCACGAATGATGTTTTGCGTTGTAAGCAAGATAACACCAGTCGAGAACAGGATGAACATACCGCTCATTGCCAATGATAGTAGAGGCATTTGTAGGAAGATGTTTGCAACCATACCTACAAGTAGTACTACGAAACCCGCTAATAGCATGCCATTAAGGAACGACAGGTCACGCTTAGTTGTTAGTGCGTAAGCTGATGCGCCCATAAACGCCAGTGCTGTACCGCCAAGTGCAGTTAGGATGACATCACCCATACCTGCGCCAACGTACATGTTTAAGATTGGACCGATGGTGTAGCCTAAGAAACCTGTAAATAGGAATGTGAAGACTAGACCCATGCTGTTGTCACGGTTCTTTTCTGTTAGGAAAAGTAGGCCGTAGAAGCCAACTAGCATGATAATAAGACCCGGGCGAGGAAGGTTCATCGCCATGGATACGCCTGCTACAACAGCAGACCAAAGTAGTGTCATAGACAGTAATGCGTAGGTGTTACGCAACACTTTATTGGTTTGCAGAGCACTTTCTTGAGATGCTGTGCGTGAAAACATAGGGCTGTTCATAATCTTCCTCGTAAGGTGACTTCAATAGTTATTAGTACATTTATGGGGGTGAAAGTTCGAAAAATCAAGTCTCTCATTCCTCTTGTATACGTAAAATAATAATCAAAATAGTCGGTTAAGTGTTTCTGAAGGTGTAACAAAGTATTTCTTAAAGTGCAGTTAAGGTTCGTTGTTCAATTTTAATCGCACTGAATCGCTGTTTATAATCTTGAAAAACTAATTATAACACTGAAAACAAAGAGGCGACCTAAGCCGCCTCTGTAGTTTATGCATCATAACACATTAGTGGTGTAAGATTTGGCTTAAGAAGTTCTGCGTTCTGTCTGATTGTG
The DNA here is from genome assembly GCF_001691235.1 of Vibrio sp. ZF57. Classification (NCBI taxonomy): domain Bacteria; kingdom Pseudomonadati; phylum Pseudomonadota; class Gammaproteobacteria; order Vibrionales; family Vibrionaceae; genus Vibrio; species Vibrio sp. ZF57. The sequence continues at coordinate 9,637 of NZ_MAKD01000127.1, forward strand.
GGTTTTCAAAGAAATCGACAGGGTTGTTCTCTTCTATGATTTCACCGGCATCCATGAAGATAACGCGATCCGCGACCTCTTTAGCAAAGCCCATCTCGTGCGTTACACAAAGCATCGTCATGCCTTCTTCTGCAAGCTCAACCATTACGTCTAACACCTCACGAACCATTTCTGGATCGAGCGCCGACGTTGGCTCATCAAACAGCATCACTTGAGGGTTCATACACAAAGAGCGAGCGATAGCTACACGCTGCTGTTGACCACCTGAAAGCTGACCTGGGAACTTGTCCGCTTGCTCAGGGATTTTTACGCGCTCTAGGTACTTCATTGCAATCGCTTCGGCTTCTTCTTTTGGCATCTTTTTGACCCAGATTGGAGCCAGAGTACAGTTCTCTAATACCGTCAGATGTGGAAACAGATTGAAGTGTTGGAAACACATGCCGACATCTCTACGCACGGCTTCGATGTTCTTTAGGTCTTCCGTTAATTCATTACCTGAAACGAAGATATGACCTTTTTGGTGCTCTTCTAATCGGTTGATGCAGCGGATCATCGTTGATTTACCAGAGCCTGAAGGGCCACAGATAACGATTTTCTCGCCTTTTTTAACTTCTAAATTGATGTTCTTAAGTACGTGGAATTCACCGTACCACTTGTTCATGTCTTTCAACTCGATCATAAGACCTTGAGAGTTGTTTTCTGTCTGCTGCGTCATAATACGTCCTTGATCTTGTTAATTATCGTTTGTGACCGGTGTGAAGTCTGTTTTCTAGCCATATCGAATATCTCGACATGCCAAAACAAAACACCCAGAACACTAACGCGACAAATACATAACTTTCTGTTGAATACCCAAGCCATTCAGGGTCGGTATTCGCGGCTTGGCCAATTCCTAGTACATCAAACATACCAATAATCAAAACAAGACTGGTATCTTTAAACAAACCAATGAAGGTGTTCACAATTGAAGGAATCGTGATTTTAAGAGCTTGAGGTAGAATGATAAGCCCAGTCTTTTTCCAGTAGCTTAACCCCAGAGCATCAGCTGCTTCGTATTGGCCTTTTGGTATTGCTTGTAGACCACCTCGAATTACTTCGGCCATGTAGGCTGCACTGAATAGAACTACCCCTACAAGTGCTCGAATGAGCTTATCGGTTTCTGTCCCTTCTGATAAAAAGAGTGGCAGCATTACTGAAGCCATGAATAGAACTGTAATGAGCGGTACGCCACGCCAAATTTCGATGTATACGGTACACATACTGCGAATGATCGGCATCTCTGAGCGACGCCCAAGAGCAAGTGCAACACCAATAGGGAGTGACACTACAATACCAACAAGTGCGATGACCAGTGTAACCAATAGGCCGCCCCATTTATGGGTATCAACAACTTCTAACCCAAAGACGCCACCGTATAGCAAGCCGGCAATGATAAATGGGTAGATGTTGACGAAGAACAACCAAATCCACGTACGTTTAGGTGTTTTTTCATAAGCCAGTAAGGCTACAAAAATGGCCAACGTTGCGTAGAAGAGGCGAGGTCGCCACAGTTCAGCTTCTGGGTAGAAGCCATACATGAATTGGTCCCAACGAACGCTGATAAAAACCCAACAAGCGCCTTCGCTAGTACAGGCATCGCGTGTGGTTCCTATCCAGTCGGCACTGATGAATGCCCAATCCGCTATTGCCCATAATAGGGTGAAAGCAAAGTAAGCAAGAATCACAGTGACGACGCTGTTAATAGGTCCATTAAATAGATTTTTTCTTAACCAACCGACTGGCCCAACGGTATTCGCTGGAGGCGGAAGATCAGGTTGAAATTGATGTGTACTCATCTTATCTCTCCACCAACGCTACTTTGCGGTTGTATATGTTCATTAGAGCGGATGTTAATAGGCTCAAGGTTAGGTAGACGCCCATTGTCATCGCGATTACTTCGATAGCTTGTCCAGTTTGGTTAAGTGTTGTTCCTGCAAATACAGAGACAAGATCAGGATAACCAATGGCCATCGCAAGTGATGAGTTTTTGGTCAGGTTTAGATACTGACTGGTTAGTGGTGGGATAATGATTCTTAATGCTTGTGGAATAATGACAAGCTTTAGAGTTCTAGAACGTGGGATGCCTAGAGACATCGCAGCCTCAGTTTGCCCATGGTTTACCGCGTTAATACCTGAACGAACAATCTCAGCAATGAACGCTGCTGTATAGATACTTAAAGCGAGCATCAATGCAGCAAGCTCAGGGATTATCGTAACACCACCCTTGAAGTTAAACCCTTTCAACACAGGGTAATCTGCAGAGATAGGCATGCCCATAACAAAGTAAGTTATCAACGGTAAGCCTAAAATCAACGCAGCGGCAATTCGCAACATCGGTGTTTGTTGGCCGGTCAGTTTCTGTCTGTTCTTAGCCCAGATGTTGATAATAAACGTAGCGATAATACCGACAATCAATGATGCGATGACAATGCTACTGCCTTGCTCAAAGACTGGAGCAGGGAAGTACAACCCGCGTACGTTCAAGAAAATTGCTTCACCTAGACTCATACTTTGACGAGCAGAAGGCAAGGCTTGTAGAACGGCGAAATACCAGAAAAAGATTTGTAATAGCAGAGGGATATTTCGGAATATCTCAATGTAGACAGCTGCAAATCGGCTAACTAGCCAGTTTGAAGAGAGTCTAGCGATACCCATACTAAAGCCCAGCACTGTCGCTAGCATGATGCCGAGTACTGAAACCAAAGCGGTATTGAGAAGACCGATAAAGAATGTACGACCGTATGAGAAGGTCTCGTCGTATTCAATCAGTGTTAAGCCGATACCAAAACCAGCTTCTTGGGAGAGAAAATCAAAACCAGTGGTGATACCACGGGAATCTAAGTTTGTGAGTGCATTATTTACAATCGTGTAAAAGAAAGCACAAAGCGCCCCGACGGCGATAATTTGGAAAATGATGGAGCGAAAAGTGGGGTTGTAAAATAAGTTGGCACTTTTGGGCTGTGGCTTTGCCTGAGCTGGAGAAATAGTTTCATTAGGTTTCATACTACTATAACCTCAAATCCATTTAATAAATAGGGCGGAAAACTCCGCCCTAATTGATGCTTGAAAATTTATTAACGGATTGGTGGAGCGTACATAAAGCCGCCCGCATTCCATAATGCATTTACACCACGAGAGATTTGAAGTGGAGAACCTGTACCAACAGTACGCTCAAAACTCTCACCGTAGTTACCAACTTGCTTAATTACTTGGTAACCCCAGTCGTCGCGAATGCCAAGGCCTTTACCTTTAGGACCGTCTACACCAAGAATACGTTTGATGTTTGGATCTTTTGACTTAAGCATTTCGTCTGCATTTTTAGAGGAGATGCCGTATTCTTCCGCGTTAATCATTGCTGAAAGTGTCCACTTAGCAACGTTAAACCATTGATCATCATCTTGACGAACAACAGGGCCTAGAGGCTCTTTAGAGATGATTTCAGGAAGTACTTCTGCAGATTTAGGATCAGCTAGGTTTAGGCGAAGTGCGTATAGACCAGATTGGTCAGTTGTTAGTACGTCACAACGACCTGCGTCGAAACCTTTCGATGTTTGTGCTGCCGTATCGAATACCACTGGCTTGTAAGACATGCCACTGTTACGGAAGTAATCGGCTAGGTTAAGTTCAGTTGTTGTACCTGATTGAACACATACAGAAGCGCCATCAAGCTCTTGAGCACTTGTTAGGCCAAGTTCTTTCTTAACCATGAAGCCTTGACCATCGTAGTAGTTAACGCCTACGAAGTTCAGACCTAGAGCAGTGTCACGATGTAATGTCCATGTTGTGTTACGAGATAGTACGTCGATTTCGCCAGATTGAAGCGCAGTAAAACGCTCTTTTGCTGTTAGAGGTACATATTTAACTTTAGTCTTGTCACCGAGTACAGCCGCTGCAAGAGCTTGACAATACTCAACATCAATTCCTTCCCATTCACCTTTTGAGTTAGGGTTAGAGAACCCTGGAAGACCGGTACTTACACCACAAGTTAGAAAACCTTGAGATGTGACTTTGTCCAGAGTGCTTTCTGCCGCTGATGCCGATGTTGCCATCATCGCAGTTGATGCAGCTACTACTGAAGCAAGAAGTGTTAGTTTATTTGTCATTTGTATCCTTCCTTGTTAACCAGGTGACACCTGATACTCGTGCTCGTTTGAGTTTCTCTTATGTGTTGCGTTTTCTATGACCTTGTTGTTCAAATTAAACGAGTTGCATTTTGCAAATGAAACTGTGTGCGATTTAAACAACTGTTTATAAGGTTAGGAAAGGATCCGTAGTTTCACAAATGTATAATTTAAAAAGAATTTTGAATGAAATCACAAATCCGAACACAATTAGAATGACCAAATGTTAAGTGAATGTAAATAGTGCAACGGTTCACACTGTTGGTGCAACGAGATTTAGATTTTTATATTGATAATCGACTAGATAAATATTCTGAATAAACATCATAATGATGAAATATTAAACTTAAGAAATGTTGAAATTTGGTCAATAAATATTTTTATTACACTTCGATAGTTATGAATATGCTCCAAATTTGGTAGCATGGCTGAATAGTTATTGAAGTAGTCTCAAGGAAGAACATGCGTTATTTCCCAATGTTTTTGGATGTAGAAAATAAGCCAATCTTAGTGGTTGGTGGGGGTGAGGTTGCTTGCCGTAAAGTCGATAGCTTACTACGAGCGGGAGCGGATGTGACTTTGGTGTCTCCCAAGGTAGCGCCTTACTTAAAGCAGCTTGTGGACGAGAACAAGCTTCACTGGGTTCAAAACTTTTACTCGTCACAGATCATATCGAAAAATTACTTGCAGGTTTGGGCCACAACAGACAACCCAAGCTTGAATCACCAAGTGTATAATGATGCGAAAAAACTGGGCATTTTAGTCAATGTGGTTGACGATCTTCCTTACTGCGATTTCATCACACCTTCGATGATAAATCGCGGCAGAATCCAAATTGCCATCTCTAGTGGCGGGGCATCACCTGTTTTAGTAAGAAATATCAGAGAAAAACTCGAAACGGTATTGCCACAAAACATAGGTTTGATAGCAGACTTCGGTGCATCAAAACGCAATTCAATCAAAGAGTCATTCCCAACCGTCGACGAGCGTCGTAAATTTTGGGAGCGTTTCTTGTCATCCAGCTTTATCGAGCAGGTGAATGACAGAGAGCAGTTAGAGTCTTACTACCAGCAAGCGCTAACCGAAGGCATTGATAGCGAAGGGCAGGTCACTTGGATTGAATTCGAGCAAGATGTCGAGCTGCTGTCTATGAAGGCTTTACGTTTGATGCAGGAGGCAGAGCTCGTACTTTCACCGAGTGATTGTCCATTTGAATTTATCGACCTGTGCCGCCGAGATGCAGAAAGAGAGAGCTACGCCAACAGCGGAGAGCTATCAACAAAGCTTGAGCAAGCAAGAGCAGAGAAATTACGAGTGTGTGTGTTTATTCCACCAGCAAGCGTAGAGTTTAATCTGTTGGTCGGCAAAGACCTAAAATTGTCAGCAGCCCAAGTACTCAGTTGAGGTAATTGCTTCTAGTTGAAATGAGAGCTTTCTGGTTGTTTAAAATCGGCTAGAGGCTCGGAATAAAACTAAAGCTGGACCAGATAAATAAAAAGCCACTTCAAAAGAAGTGGCTTTTTGCTATTTCAAACACGACATTGTGCTGATGAATGAGCAACCCAAATAGGCGGTCACTCAAACTCAAAAATTAGTCGCGGAAGTTGTCAAACTGGAAAGGTTGACCAAGTTCACCGCCGCGAACTAGAGCCATAACAGCTTGTAGGTCATCACGCTTCTTACCAGTAACACGAACTTTGTCGCCTTGGATAGAAGCTTGAACTTTAACTTTGTTGTCTTTGATTAGCTTAACGATCTTCTTAGCGACATCAGTTTCAATGCCTTGCTTAAAGATAACCGTTTGGTGCCAAGTGCGACCTGTTTGGTCTGCCGCTTTCGCTTCCATCGCGTTAGGATCAACATTACGCTTCGTTAGGTTGCTGCGAAGGATATCGCGCATTTGCTTCAGTTGAAAATCGTCTTGAGCAGTCAATTTTACTGATTCATCTTTGTAATCAAAGCTTGCGTCAATGCCGCGGAAATCGAAACGAGTCGATAGTTCACGGTTTGCGTTGTCTACTGCGTTACGCAGTTCTACTGCTTCTACTTCAGAGATAATGTCAAATGATGGCATTGTGTTGTTTCCTTAAGCTAAGTTTCTATCTTTAATTGCTGTTGCAAGCATGTCTAGCATTGTTGCAGTATCTTCCCAGCTTAGGCATGGGTCAGTAATCGACTTGCCATATTCTAGGTTGTTAATGTCTGTCATTGGCTGGTTGCCTTCAATAATGAAGCTCTCTGCCATAATGCCTGCAATTTGGTTCTTGTTAGATTTAATTTGCTCACAAATGTCTTGTGCAACTTCTAACTGCTTACGGTGTTGCTTCTGACAGTTAGCGTGGCTAAAGTCTACAACCAAACGTTGAGGTAGATCGAATTCAGCCAGTTGCTTACATGCAGTATCTACAGATTCAGCGTCGAAGTTAGGGCCTTTATCACCACCACGTAGAATAACGTGACCGTATGGGTTGCCAGAAGTACGGTAAACCGTCATGCGGCCGTTCTTATCTGGAGAGTAGAAGTAGTGTGAAGCATGTGCTGCACGAATTGCATCGATAGCAATCTTGATGTTGCCGTTGGTCGCGTTCTTGAAGCCAACAGGGCAAGACAGTGCAGAAGCCATTTCACGGTGAATCTGAGATTCAGTTGTACGAGCGCCAATCGCACCCCAAGTGATAAGGTCTGCAATGTATTGACCTGTGATCATATCAAGGAATTCAGTCGCGGTAGCTAGGCCAAGCTTGTTGATATCTAGCAGAAGCTTACGAGCTTTGTTCAAGCCTGTTTCAAGTGCGTATGAACCATCAAGGTTAGGATCTGTAATCAAACCCTTCCAACCTACAACAGTACGAGGCTTCTCGAAGTAGGTTCTCATTACAACGAACAGTTCATCTTTGTACTGGTCTTGAATTTTGCTTAGGCGCTCAGCGTAATCAAGTGCCGCATCTGTATCGTGAACAGAGCAAGGGCCTACGATGACTAATAGGCGGTTATCACGACCAGTTAGGATATCTTCGATTTGGCGGCGAGAATTTTTAATGCGCTCAGCAACGTCGTCAGTAATAGGGTGTGCATTGCCTAGTTCGGCAGGAGTTGGCATAGGACCCAGAGCTTGGGTTCTCAACTCATCAGTTTTTAATGGCATGTGATAGCTTTTTTATTCTATTGCGAAGTGGTTAAGATAACGGAATTGAACAGAGGAATAAACTCTATTGAGTCAAAGTTATCTCAGTTATTGCTAATATTCTTATTTTTATCAGCAGGCCAGCGTCAAATAAGGGATTTTCACTTGTATTAACAGGCAGCTATCGGTATTTTCGTTTGAACACAACATAAAAATGCTGGAGCAGCAATGACTCAAGAAAATCAAAGCACTTTGCACCCAGAACTCGTCTTAGGTGATGTGCTGCCTTCTTACAACGATAATAATAATTCTAACCACTTATACGTTTCATTATCAGAATTAGTGATGGATCGTGTCTTCTACCACCCAAGTATCGAGAGTCACTTAGATACTTTGACTGATATTGAAAAAACGTCTTTAGAAGCGATCCTTGGCGATAAAACAGTCGATGAGCATTTTGTTTCGACCTTAGTGATTGCCATTCAAGCTGCCGTTCAGCCAAATCACACTTCTGTTCGTATCGCATTAAGCAGTGCAGACAGCTATGGATTCCGTTCGCTGCTTGGCGGGAACTGTGAAGCAGAAGAGATTAACCCTGCACTAGGTGTTCGTGGCGTTGCTCGTTACGCGACACCAGAATACAGCAAGGCTTTCGCTTTAGAATGTCAGGTTATTAAGGCATTACGTGAGCAGGGCATCAACGTTGAAGTAGTTGTGCCTTACGTTCGTGCGTTAAGCGATGCCGCTAAGATTATTGACCTGCTTGCCGAGCAAGGGCTACCACGCGGCCTTAACGGTTTGAAAGTACTGTTCTCGTGCGATGTGCCGTCTGCAGTGCTACTGAGCGAACGTTTACTGCATTACTTCGATGGTGTAGTGGTAAACGTTGATAGCTTAGCGTCTTTCACTTTAGGCGTAGACAAACACAATGAAGCTCAGCAACACGCTTTTGATCCACAAAATGAGGCGGTCATTACTTTGTTGGATATGATTGTTAAAGCAACCCTGAACGCGAAGAAGCCAGTGCTGCTAGTAACTCAAGGCTTAGTGGATTACCCACGTCTACAAGGTTACATAGCTGATCTTGAAGGCGTAGAAACGGTCGTGACTGCATAAATCGGTTTGTTGTCTTAGTAAGTCAACTGGCTCTATCCGTTTATTTGAAGCGCTAAAGCTTTGAGAATGAAAGAGATATCATTATGCGATGATATCTCTTTTTTGTAACATTTTTTTGACATCTCTATCGCTAATCGATTAACTGGTCTGATGACTGATTTGACTAGGTAATCCGAATGTTGACCCCTCTACAAAAAGCAAATTTCTACTTAAGCATGTTTGGCTTTTTCAAAGTCCCACTTATCTGGTTGTGCCGACCAAAACTACTCGCGTTGGACAACCAACATGTTGAAGTGAAAATCCCGCTTAGAAGGCGTACTAAGAATCACCTTAACAGTATGTACTTTGGCGTTTTGGCTGTAGGTGCGGATGTCGCGGGTGGGTTTCTTGCGATGAGCAAATCTCAGCAGCAAGGTGAAAAGATCTCGTTGGCTTTTAAAGAGGTGACGGGTAACTTTTTGAAGCGCCCTGAAGGTGATGTGCATTTCACTTGTAACGACGGTGAGCTGATCAACACTATGCTGGCAGAAACCATGTCGACCGGAGAACGGGTCAATCAACCCGTAACCATTATCGCGACTTGCCCATCTTTACATGGTGACGAGCCGATGGCGGAGTTCACGCTTACGCTTTCAATTAAGAAAGTCCCTTCAAGAAAATAGCGATTAAATAATAGATTTTGGTTTAGAAGTCATGGGTAACGTTGAAGAGATAAAACAACGGTATGTGAATGGTTTCCACATACCGTTATAGAGAACTTTATAACGGCTCTATGACTCTTGAGTGATCTGCTCAATATCAACTATTTTTGAACGGTTCATAACGATCTTCCAACGGTAGTAGGTTGGTTCGTTATCATGGTTGTTCTCTTTAATGATCAGGTTGAGAAGATGACGCTTTTCTACTGATTCGCGGCTCACTTGTCCTTCATTCAAGCGGTAGATCTTGTTTGAGCCTTTATCCATCAACCGTGTCAGCGCTCTGAGGCTGATCGATAACGTTTCACGAGTCTCCTCATAACCACTCATAAAGGTCGATGTCGACATCTCAGTATGAGAGCGGTAATGCAAGATTTGCTCTTCACGTTGTACCACACGCTTTTTACGGATCGACTGAATGCGATCTGCAAGCTTAGAAAAATTTGCGTAGTCCAACCATTCCAGTTTATGGCCTACTGACTTGTTGGTCGTTGGATCATAGTAACGACGCTTCCATTTTGGCTTGCCTTTACGCAGCCAGCGCCAAAGGATGTCTCTCAAGTCATCTTTAAAGATCTCACGCAGTGCGTAAATGAAAGACATTGCCACGATGAAAGAGGCGGTAATCTCACCAAGAAAGTCACGAGCCAAGATCACAGTAGTGGTCACGACAACCATCACCAAACCGGTCGCGATGCCTTTCACGGCACGCTTAACGTTCTTACCCATCGACGTTGTCTTTTCTTTAAGCACGATAGGGTGTTCAATCAAACGACGCAGCAAACGCATCTTGTTACTCAAGCGGGTAACGTCCTCTCGAACTCTTGCTGAGTTGTAGCGGTTCAGTTTACGGTGCGCGGTCTCTTTATCACAAAGCGTTAAGAGTCGTTCTTTAATCGTTGAATACTCACTACCTCGTGGCATGTGTGAAACTAGCGATAGGAACTTTTGCTCGGTATACCAAGATAGGTAGTTATCGATATTAGCGTAGTAGCGCTTGAGATTTTCTTCGTAAGGGATGCTTCGGCGTAGCTTCTTCAAGATATCTAAAGCCAATTCAATGACTTCATCTACTTCATCAGCCGTTACGTCGTCACTATCAGTTTTATTTAAGCTGCTGACTGCTTTATCTAACGCGATAACATATTGGTAGGCAAACAGACTCAAACTGACACGATACTGTGTTGTAGATAAGCGTCCACGTTTTGCCAAGCGACTGTGTACCAAAGGTAAAAGTGTTTTGTCACTATAGTAGGCACGTTTTTGAGTGATTGAGCTGTAGAAAAAGGCACTTTCAGAAAGCACTTCAGGAGTCAGTCCAAGTTCACCGGGAATGAATAGATAAACGTCCATGTCGAGCTTTTTGGTCTTAGCCATGGCATGGTTAATTTTAAGTGTTATCGCATCTTGTTTATCAACGGTGATCAACGATGTCTCCTAGAATGTAAAAATATGAATGAAACTAGCGAAAGCATATCAGAGATCACGTATAATCTCCGCCAAATTTAAAGTAGAGACAACCTTGATGATTAATATTGGTCAAATAAACAACTTAGAAGTAGTAAAACAAGCAGACTTCGGTGTATTCCTTGACGCGAGCGACTATGGAACCGTGTTGCTGCCGAAACGATTTACTCCTGAAGGTGTTGAAATTGGTCAAAAGCTAGATGTTTTCTTATACATAGATTCTGACAACCAGATCGCTGCAACGACTGAAAAACCAATAGCTCAAGTAGGCCAGTTTGGTTTGATGACGGTTGAAGGTGTTAACAGCACTGGTGCATTCATGAGCTGGGGCGTGAAAGGTAAAGACCTTCTTGTTCCTTTCAGCGAGCAGCGTGGCCGTTTAAACGAAGGTCAGTCAATCTTAGTATATGTGTATATCGATAAAGCATCGAGCCGTATCGTTGGTACAACGAAGTTCAACAAATGGTTAGACAACACGCCTGCGACTTATAAGCAAAATGAGCAAGTCGATCTCATTATCGCTGAGCGCAGCCAGTTAGGTTACAAAGCGATCGTGAACGGTGAACACTGGGGTATGATTTTCCCATCTGACATCATCGGTAAGCTGTTCATTGGTAAAACACTAAAAGGCTACATTAAAAACGTTCGTGAAGAAGACGGTAAGATTGATTTGTCTCTTCAGAAGGTTGGTGTGGCTAAGATGGATGACCTAAGCACTAAGGTTCTTGACCTGCTTGAGAAGAAAGGCGGTTACCTGCCTTTGAATGATAAGTCTTCTCCTGAAGTTATTTTCTCTGCATTCAGAACCAGCAAAGGTACGTTCAAGAAGACAATTGGTGGTCTATACAAATCTGGCAAGATCACTATCGACAAAGAAGGTATCAGCTTAGTTAAGTAAGCGGTCCTTTCGGTCAAAAAAAAGCCCAAACCTTCCTGTTTGGGCTTAGGGGAAAGGGCTCCGAAGAGCCTACGCTAATCGTTTTAATCTTTTGACTGTTAGATTGAAGTATAGTTTAGATTCTCTAAAGTGCGATTTTTCTTTTTGGAAATAGTGACTTGAATTGATATTTATATAATTAGCTGTTGATTTACAAGCGCTCGCACACTGACTTATATGGCCGATAGAATAGAAAAAGCCCAAACAATTAACGTTGTTTGGGCTTTTTGTTTATTAAGGTGTATTCAGTGCGAACGCTTTTAGAAAAGGTTCTTATCGCGCACGAGTTCGCGTGGTAAACCGTTCTTCACTCGGTTGCCAACCCACTTACCAAGGCCGATGATTGCACCATTGTACTTCACTAGTACTTCACCTTTTCCTGACAAGTTTTCAGGGCGAACATCGCGGCCCATGAACCATTCACGAGCATCTTCAATACTAAGCTCTACAACATTAGCTTCATTACTTGTTGCGAGCGTTGTCGCTACTTGGTGCTGCCAGCGGTAACCTTTTTTATGGGTTTCAGCGATCTTGATTCCCATGCGAGAAAAACGGAACTCACCGATCATCGGCTCTAGCGCTTCTGGGAATAGCCAAACGTATTTGTCGCGAATCCAAACCTGAGTATCGCTTGGCAATTCGATATCGAGAGTACTCATTAGTTGTTCAGCGACTTCTTGCTGAGTTTTCTTTGATGCTTTTTCAAATGGGAATTTACCCATACGTTTTTTAACTTCTGGTGGAGTAACAGACGCTAGTTTACGGATACGTGCAACAAAGAAACCTTCAGAGTCATAGACCTGTGGGAAGATGTGAAGAAAGCCTTCTTCTGTCGTGGTTGCTTTTGCGTTGTCGAATAGTGATTCCAGAGATTCGAATTCAACCGCATCACCAAAGGTTTCTTTTAGGTGATGACACACTTGTTGGTTCTCTTCGGTGCTAAGCGTACACGTTGAGTAAACCAAAACACCATTAGGTTTAAGAGCATGGAATGCACTTTCAATCAGATCTTTTTGCGTGTCGGCAATGTCGACCACAGATTGATACGTCCAGTTCTTCATCGCATCGGCGTCTTTACGAATGGTACCTTCGCCAGAGCAGGGGGCGTCTAGCAACACAGCATCAAACTGTTCTGGTAACCAACCACCGAAAACTCGACCGTCAAAGTTACTTAGAGCGGCATTACGAACACCACAACGTTCTATGTTAGCGTGAAGGACTTTCACACGGCTTGCTGCGTACTCATTGGCAACCAATACACCGCGATTATTCATTAGCGCAGCGATTTGCGTTGTTTTAGAGCCGGGTGCAGCCGCAGTGTCTAACACCGCTTGGTAATCAGCTTCACCTTGGAAAAGTGCCGAAGGTGGCATCATCGAGCTGGCTTCTTGGATGTAGAAAAGACCAGACATGTGTTCTGCCGTATTACCTAGTGGCGCTTCACTTTCATCAGCTGTAATCCAAAAGCCCGTTTCACACCAAGGTACAGGTTCCAGTTCCCAGCCTTTCTCTTTTGCTCGTACTAGGAAGTCTTCAACACTGATTTTCAATGTGTTGATTCGAATACTTTTACGAAGTGGTTTTTGGCATGACGCGACAAAAGAAGTCATATCTAGATGACTAGGCATGATTGCTTCGATGTGCGTTAGGAATTCTTCAGGAATATATACGTTAGCGTGCAAAAGAGTATCTCGATTTATTGCATTAATGCGGGGAGTTTAAAGCAAAATGAGGCCGTCCTAAACCATATTTGCAGCAAACAACAAAAATGCAGCCTAATGGCTGCATTTTGATGAAGAATTAATCTTCCAGAAACGTCAGAGAGTTCACTCTATGGACGAGGAATTGCGGTTCTCCATGATTTCCACTCATCTTCGGCTTGAGGATAGAGGTAGAAAGACTGATCTTCGCTTGCTACTGGTTGAAGTTCATTTGTCGGTGGCGTTGAGAATGTAATACCACCTCTTAACAAGCTGTCTACCGTTCCGGCTTTGATGTTTGCGCCTGACAGGCCGATAGAGACATCGACGCCCGACACGTTCCAGAACACGGTGTTTGCGCGGATTAGATACGCGTAGTCAGGTTCTATTTGAATCGTAGATATGATGCGATCAGCAAACTCGCCCAGCTGAACATCTATAACACTGCCAATTTCTAGTTCACGGAATAGGATAGGTGTACCTTCAGATACTGAGCCGCGCGTTTCGCTTTGCAGTTGGAATATCTTGCCTTCAGGCTGCACAGGTCCTTTGCTAAGCTCAAATTTCGTGTTTCTTTCACCTTTGCCCGGGTCTACGTTGATGTGTTTAGAGAGCAGCGCAGAGACGTTTTTGATGCCATTAAGGCCAATCTCAGGTTCTGCCAACCAGAAGTGACTGTTCGTCACGGCAATCTTGTCGACGTACTCAGGTAAAATACGCGCAGTAATTTCAATGCCGCCCTTGTTGAAGTTCGGAATCACCAAAGTAACCTCACCAACAGTGACACCTTGATATTTGATCGCCATGCCCTTGTTGACTTCTTGATCGCCAGAAGAGGTGATAGTAATCGCGCGGCCAAATTTTCGAGCAGATTTTGAATCTTTGTAAAGCTTCCACACGTCACCAAGTTTGTTGTCGATTCCCGGCAGAGAGTCAAAAGCAATACCGCCTTGGATAAGGGTTTTAACTGGTGCCGCTTTAATGCTGATACCCGATAGCGACGCATCAACCTCAACGCCTGATCGGTTCCAGAAAACAGTGTGCTTGTTGAGTAAGTGTGTGTAACGATTTTCGATTGTGACTTTGATTCTTACGCCACCGTCGGCAAGCTGAAAATCAGAAATACTACCCACTTGTAGGTTGCGGTAGAGGAGTGGACTGCCTTTAGAAATTGAAGGTAACTCACTGGCAAACAAAGAAAGTGTCTTTGAACCAGACTGATTAAACTTAGCAATTTCTGCTAACGACTTACTTTGGAAAAGTTGGTAGTCCGTTCGAGCTTCAGATTTACCTTCACTCACAAAGCTAATCGAGCCGGTAAGAAGCTGTTTTGCTGGTGGGACCGTAACACTCAAGCCTGATTCGGTTAGCTCTGCAGTCGCACTACCTGTCACAAAGAAACGGTTGTGGCTTTTGATAAGGTGCGCATACTCATTATCGATAAGTGCATCCATGAAGACTTCGTGTTTTTCAGAGCCCGTACCAACACCATCAACTAATCCCACATGGATGATAGAGCCAACGGCAATGCCTTTGTAGAGAAGTTGTGTACCGACATCTAACCCGAACGAATTGTTCGACGTTAAGCGAATCGCAACGGATTTCTCTTGTTCCTGACTGAATTCATTTTTGCGGATTGCAGTAAATCGACGCGCCTTTTCACCTTCACCCGGTACCAAGGTTAAAAAGTTACCTGTCACTAAATTGGCAATGTTTTTCATGCCAGTAAGCGACAGTTCAGCCTCTTCTAGAACGAATTTACTGCCGCTGTTTAAAAAGTCACTGAATGCCGGTTGGATAGCGGCAGATGCAACGACGTTTTCACGCCCTTCACTTAGCGATAAATCAGTGATTTGACCGATTTCAATGCCGCGATACATGATCGGAGCACCCGTTGCACTGATTTTATTATCATCGGGAACGGCGATCTTGATAGAGATACCTCGACCCGCTGTCTTCAAATCTGGGTAGAGCTTGAACTTGGTATTCATCTCTACGGGTTGGCCTTCTCCCGGAGAGTCGACCGCAATTGAACCGCCAAGTAGCGCACTGAGGCTTTCTAAGCGCACGTCAACACCTGAAAATCCAATACTGGCACCTAAGCCACTGACATTCCAAAAACGGCTTTGATCGGTAATGATATGGCTGTATTCATCTTTAATTGACGCTTGAATGGTTACGGATTTAGCGTTGTCGTTTAGCTGGTAGTTGTAAACCTCACCAATTGGGATTTTACGGTAAACGATTTGAGAGCCAACAGACACGCCGCCCAGATCTTTGGTCGTCAATGAGATGTTTAGACCTTCAGAAGCCAGCAAATCAGAAGGGGACGACTCTAAAGCCTGAAAAACGGTTTCTGGCTCTTCTTTAGTTTCGCTAGGATGTATAGCGATATAGTTACCTGAAACAAGTGCATCTAACCCAGAGATACCAGACAAACTGGCCGTTGGCTTTACGAGCCAAAAACGTGTGCCTTTTGATAGTAGTTTCTTCGCTTCTGGGTAGATGTCAGCATCGACATAGATGCTCGATAGATCTTTGGATAAGGTGATGTCGCGCACCATACCCACCTCTAAGCCTTGGTAACGAATCGTTGTTCGACCTGCGACTAAACCTGCGGCATCTGAAAAGTATATCTGCACACGTTGGCCTGCATCGTGGATCGATTTCATGACCAACCAACCGGCTAATGCGACGGTTAATATCGGCAGAATCCACAAAGGTGAGATGCCTTTGTTTTTCCTTACTTCTGGTGAATATGACGTTTGTGATTGGTTATCGTTGTTCATTCACTGACTCATCTTTAGAGGTGTAGTTATCCCAAATTAGCCTAGGATCTAAGCTTTCCGCTGCTAGCATCGTGAGAACAACCACGACGCCAAAAGCGACTGCACCATAACCTGGTGTAAAGTTTAAAATTTGTCCGCGGTCGACCAAGGTCATCATGATCGAAATAACGAATAGATCCATAACCGACCATTTTCCCACCCATTTCACGATGAAATAGATGGTCATACGTTGTCTGTGGTAAATCGTACGTTTCATCTTGATACAGATTAAGATGTACGCGAGGCCCAGTATTTTCGCGACGGGAACGACGATACTGGCAATGAAAATGATCGCTGCAATGCCATACATATCGCTATTTATTAGCGACGCGACACCGGAAATTATTGTGTCTTCTAGCCTTTGTCCGTTGGTGATAAGGATAGAAATCGGGATGACGTTGGCTGGCACAATAGCCACTGATGCGGCAAACAACAGTGCCCATGTCTTCTGTATAGAGTAGGGCTTGCGGTGGTATAAGTCATGGTGACAACGCACGCAAGTATGCCCATCCGGTTGAGATAGGTGGCAGTTGTGACAGTGTACGTTCTTACTTTCAGTAAATGAGTAGTCAGATTCTTTTGTCCAAGCTTCCCAGTAGCGACGCACGCTGATGCGGCTTACCAACAATACACTGAAAAGCTGCAGAAGAATGAGGCCAACCAATCCAGGGCCGACAAAAATATCTGAGTAATCTTGCAGTTTGAAACATGAGACCGCCAAACTTACCAGAAACACATCCAACATCATCCAATGTTTTAATGTCTGGATGATGGCTAGCGCATACCTAAATGGTGTAAAAAATTTGAAGCGCAATGATAAATGGGTAATGAGTACCGATGTACACACGAGCAACGGAGCGATCGAACTGCAGAACAGGATCAGTAAGCCAAGCAGAGG
This sequence comes from Vibrio sp. ZF57, assembly GCF_001691235.1. Classification (NCBI taxonomy): domain Bacteria; kingdom Pseudomonadati; phylum Pseudomonadota; class Gammaproteobacteria; order Vibrionales; family Vibrionaceae; genus Vibrio; species Vibrio sp. ZF57. Next base: position 26,565 of record NZ_MAKD01000127.1, read on the forward strand.
GAAGCCTTCACCCATTAAAGTAAAGACGCCGGATGGTAATGTTGCAGGTATCATGACACCAATCAGGCGAATACTGATGAATTCAAAAAAGTGCGAGGGGATAAACAGCAATAAGCAGGTAATCGCAATTGCTAGGTTTCCAGAGAGGCTAGGGGTCCCGCCTCTATAAAGCTGAGTTCCGCATCTTGGGCAGTAAGCTGATTTCCCTAAAGGGATGTCCATTTTATCTACGGGAAGTTCGCAGCCCTGGCAAAGACGCACTGAGCTGCTGTCGCATTGGTGTTTTGTTGATAAAGGGTTGGTTACGGATGGGGAGGTCACGCGACCTCCCAAGTTGAAACGTAAGTTAGGTTAGCAACCCGACTTAAAGACTCAGAGCCACAAACATCAGGCGTGCGATTGCACACTGCCGTAGAGTGTTTGATAGAGTCCTTGTTGTTCAACCAATTCACCATGTGTTCCCGTCTGTGTGACTTGTCCATCTTCTAAAACATAGATTAGATCGGCTTGTTTCACCGCTGATAATCGATGAGCCACTATCAAAGTTGTGCGATCTTTCAAAAACTCGCTCAACGCTTTATGCAGTGCTGACTCTGTTGCTGTATCGAGTGCAGATGTCGCTTCATCAAGAATAACAAACTTAGGATTGCTCAGCACCATACGAGCTATTGCTAAGCGTTGTCGTTGACCACCAGACAGTCGAACGCCATTCCTACCAATTTGTGTATCTAAGCCATTGCTCAGTTGCTTGATGACATCTTGCATTTGAGCGACTTCAAGCGCACGCCACAACGACATTTCGTCGTATTCAGCACCAAGGGTCAGATTATGCCTTAATGTATCGTTAAAGAGTATAGGTTGTTGTAAAACAACGGCAATTTGATTGCGTATTACATCAAAGCTGATGTCATCGGTTGTTTCACCGTTATAGCGAATGCAACCTGAGTCTGCTTGGTAAACCCCAATCAGCAACTGGATTAACGTAGATTTACCCCCTCCACTCGCACCGACCAAAGCGACTTTTTTACCTGCAGGGATGTGCAGCGATAGCCTATTCAAAACAGTGTTTTCTAATGTGTAAGAGAATGTAACGTCTTCGATGTCAACTGTCACTTCTTGATCTTCAGTAAATGGGTTCACTTTACTGATAGGGCGCTTCTCTTCTTCTAACTGAAGAAGATCGTTGATGCGTTGTAGTGCCGCTTTCGCGCTATACCAAGAGAATTGAATCCCTAGTAGCTCTTGAACTGGGCCTAACATGAACCACAAGTAGCCAAATACCGCGAAAATCTGACCAATGGTTAAGTCACTGAATAACACCATTAGCATCGCGACGGCACGGAAAAGCTCGAAACCTAATAAGAAGAGTAGAAACGAAACACGGCCAGCAGCTTCAGATTGCCAAGCGTATTTGTCGGCATCGATTCTTACTTGGTTTGCTTGAACCTTAAGCTCATCGAGAAAGATACGCTCTTTATTCGCCGCGCGCAGTTGGTAAATGCCATCTAAGGTTTCCACCAAACGGTTTTGAAAGCGCTCAAAAGATTGGTTTTCGTATTTCTTAAGGTGTTTGACCCTGCTGCCTAGTTTACGGGAGAAATAAATCACAACAGGATTGACCAGTAAAATGAACAACCCTAAACGCCACTCTAGCCACAACAGCACGATCGCTGTACCGAACACGGTCAGGAAGCTGATGATAAATTTAGAAAGAGTCGAGCCAATGAACTTATCTATTGTCTCTATGTCTGTTATTAGGTGGGCGTTGATACCGCCGCTGCCTTTGGTTTCGTATTGTCTAATACTGATACGACCAAGCTTATCTATCATCTTGCTGCGCATTTGATAGGTAATTGTTTTGGACACAAGCGTAAACTGACGCCCTTGCAGAATGTTCAACGCTTGGCTAACGGAGCGCATGATAATCACTAACAACAAAGTTAGTGCTATATAGCCAGTCGGTGTTTGTAATGAAGATGGAAGTAGGTGGTTCATCATCTCTAAGCCTGAAGCGGGCTTATCGAGTAATACTTCATCAACCATTAATGGCATGAGCAACGGGATAGGGACACTAATGAGAGTTGCAAATATGGCAATAATGTTAGCAAACAGTAATTTGGACTTGTGTTTTTTTACTTGAGTTATTAACCAAGAACGGCTAATAGTGTCTTCTGAATTGTTCATTGTAATGAGAATAAGTCCTATTTAGTTTGATGGCCGCATTCTACTGCGTTCTCTTGATAATGGAAGTCTCAATTTAATTGGAAGTTAATATGAAAATAGAACATTACCAACGCTTAACCAAACAAGCCGTTGCATTAATTGAATCAGAAACCGATCTAACTGCTAATCTTGCTAATATCAGTTCATTATTATTCATGGAATTGGATGACTTGAATTGGGCGGGTTTCTATTTAATGAAGCAGGATTTAGCTAAGGAAAAAGACGAACTTGTACTGGGCCCTTTCCAAGGTCAACCTGCTTGTGTGCGAATTCCGGTCGGGCGTGGTGTGTGTGGAACTGCGGTTGCGACGAATACAGTTCAGCGCATTCATGATGTTCATGAGTTCGAAGGTCACATCGCTTGTGACGCTGCAAGTAACTCAGAAATCGTTATTCCGTTCTCGATTGGCGGAAAAATCGCGGGCGTTCTTGATATTGATAGCCCAAATGTTGGTCGTTTTTCTCAAATTGACGAGGACGGATTGACATTTTTCATGGCAGAAGTGGAAAAGCTGCTTAATTCGCACGCGAACAAGGCATAAATTATTCTCTTACTGTGGTTTTTCCCAAGCATCTCTCTATAATACGTAAAAATATTTTCTTAATGCTCGCGGAAAACCGCAAAAACCAGGAACCCACATGGAAAACACTGAAAAGTTAAAAAACAGCAAAGAAGTTATCGCATATATTGCTGAATGTTTCCCTAAATGCTTTACTCTAGAAGGTGAAGCGAAGCCACTTAAAATTGGTATTTTTCAAGATCTTGCTGAACGTCTAAATGAAGACGAAAAAGTAAGTAAGACTCAGCTTCGTGCAGCGTTAAGACAGTACACATCATCATGGCGTTACCTGCACGGCGTAAAAGCTGGCGCAGAACGTGTTGACCTAGACGGCAACGCGTGTGGCACACTAGAAGAAGAGCACGTTGAACACGCTAAAGCTACACTTGCAGAAAGCAAAGCGAAAGTTCAGGCTCGTCGTAAAGAACAAGCACAAAAAGCTCGTGAAGAAGGCAAAGCGAAACCTAAGGCGAAGAAAGCTCAACAGCCTCGTCGTCAAGCGCCTAAAGCACCAAAAGTAGAAAAGCCTGTAGAAACACGCGCTTTGAATGCTGACGAATTCATCGCTGGCAAAGAAGTAAATGTGAACATGGGTAAAGGAAACATGGCTGCGACCATTGTTGAAATCAATAAGGAAGATGTGCGTGTTCAGTTAGCAAACGGCCTACAAATGGTTGTTAAAGCGGAGCACTTGCGCGCTTAAAGGAGATACTCCTACGCATGAAATGCCGTTCAAAATTGACACTGATTGCTGCTAGCTTTTGGCTAGCAGCTTCAGCTCAGGCTCTTGAAGCCAAATTAGATCAGGACGATTTACCTCTACTCGCTCCTGGGGTCCAACACGAAACTGCTAGTAAACGTGTTACTTCTCGATTTACTCGTTCTCACTATAAACACTTCAATCTCAACGATGATTTCTCTCAAGCTATCTTTAATCGTTACTTAGAGATGCTGGATTATAATCGTAATATCTTCACTCAAGCTGATATTGACTCTTTCTCTGCGTCATCTAAACAAATTGATGATCAGCTGAAATCGGGCAATAACCAGATTGCATTCGATGTTTATAATCTGTCTATGCAGAAGCGTTTTGAACGTTTTCAATATGCATTGTCTTTGCTAGATACAGAGATTAAGTTTGATACCGATGAAAGTATTGAGCTCAATCGTAGTGAAGCGGAATGGCCAAAAGATATCGCTGAAGTGAATGAGCTTTGGAGAAAACGCGTTAAATATGATGCGTTGAATCTAAAACTTACTGGTAAAGAGTGGCCAGAGATTCAAGAAGTTTTGGAAAAGCGTTACAACAATGCGATGAAGCGTATTACGCAATCGCATAATGAAGATGCTTTCCAGATCTACATGAACGCATTTGCGCGTGAAGTTGATCCGCACACCAGTTACCTTTCTCCAAGAAATGCAGAACAATTCCAATCTGAGATGAACCTATCTCTAGAAGGTATTGGTGCTGTGCTTCAGATGACAGACGACTACACCGTTATTCGCTCTTTAGTTGCTGGTGGCCCTGCGTCAAACAGCAAACAATTGAGTGATGGAGACCGCATTGTTGGTGTTGGTCAAGATGGCGAAGAAATTGTTGATGTTATCGGCTGGCGTTTAGACGATGTAGTACAACTTATTAAAGGCCCTAAAGGGACCAAAGTTAAGCTACAGATCTTGCCAGATGGTAAAGATGCAAAAAGTCACGTTGTCACAATTGTTCGCGATAAGATTCGTTTAGAAGACCGCGCTGTTAAATCAGAAGTGATCGAGAAAGACGGCAAGAAAATTGGTGTATTAGAAGTACCAAGTTTCTACGTTGGCCTTTCTAAAGATACCGATAAACTGATCACCGAGCTTAAAGAGCAAGGTGTTGAAGGTATTATTGTTGACCTCCGAAACAACGGTGGTGGTGCACTGACTGAAGCAACTGAACTCTCTGGTTTGTTTATCAAAGAAGGACCTGTTGTTCAGGTTCGTGATAGCTACGGTCGTGTCAAAGTGAACAGCGATACTGATGGTCAAATCAGTTACCAAGGCCCGTTAACGGTATTGGTGAATCGCTACAGTGCTTCAGCGTCTGAAATCTTTGCAGCAGCGATGCAAGATTATGGCCGTGCAATTATCTTGGGTGAAAACTCTTTCGGTAAAGGTACGGTGCAACAGCATCGCTCTTTGAATCATATTTATGATTTGTTCGATAAAGAGTTAGGCTACGTTCAATACACAATCCAAAAATTCTACCGAATCAATGGTGGTAGTACGCAAAACAAGGGTGTAGTACCTGATATTGCTTACCCAACGCCAATTGATCCTGCAGATACTGGTGAAAGTGTTGAAGACAACGCTCTTCCTTGGGACAGCATCGACAAAGCGAAGTACTCAGTGTTACAGCGTAACGATGAGCAGATCGCAGCGTTGACGGCTAAACACGAAGCTCGTATCGCAACAGACATGGAATTTGGCTTTATCGCGCAAGATATTGAAAAATATAAGGCAGATAAAGACGACAATGACCTTTCTCTGAATGAAAAGGTTCGTCAACAAGAGAGTGATGATGCGGATGCGCTTCGTCTAGAGCGTATTAACCAACGTCAAAAAGCCGCTAAGTTAGAGGCATTTAAAACGTTGGATGATATTCCAAAAGACTACGAAGCCCCGGATGCTTATCTTGATGAATCAGTTGCTATCATGCTGGATATGATCAAGAAATAAACAAAATACCTGTTATAAGGTGATTGTTTAAAGACGTACTATTTGAAAAGCGAGCTTAGGCTCGCTTTTTTTGTACCTGTGTTCTTGCCTCGAATAATGTCATGTTAACGGCATGCTTCCTCGCTTTTTAACTTGCTGCAGAACCACTGTTATTTGATTTTCGGCTGTGAAGTACACTGTAAAAATAACTAAACTTAAGTATTATTTTTCGAGTGATAATGACATTTAAGTTACTTCGCACTTAAAATTTAGTGACTTAGATCATATTTTTTCGCTTTCTATTCATTACGTGCCTAAGCTTAAAGAAAACGAGGGGACGCTTATGAAATGGATTCTACTATTTTTATCTTGTTTAAGTTTTGTGGCTTTTGGGAGCGAGGTCGCTTCGAGTAGCCAACAATCAAAAAGTGATAGTAATCTATCTCATTTTGACCTTCCTTTGCTGCTTGGTGATTGGTATTTGATGAATCCTGATCCTGAGCAAGGCACTGAAAACTTTAGAGCGATCAAGCTCACTCTTGATTCAAACTACTCATTCACTATCGATATCCAAAAGAAAGACTACAGTGTCGATCATTGGGAAGGTTTGTATAACGCCAATGAAGACACGATTATTTTGGGTTTGAATACCTCAGAACCTCAGGTTTACGCGTACAGCAGTAATCACAACATGCTGAATCTTAACGGTGTTATGTTCACCAAGGCCTTGCCAAATGCATTGGCGGGAATCTGGTCAAGTGCCCAACTGTCTGGAAGCGATCTACGTGCGAGTAACATTCAAAAAATGGATTTAGTCCTTCAGCCGGACTTTATATTCATGTTCCGAGTATCAGATGAAGAAGGTGGTGAAGTCATTCGTCGCGGGGTGTATTACACAGAAGGCGATCAACTAGTGTTACTTTATGAGAACGGTGAACACGGCACTCGATATACACTGAACAGCGATGTGTTAACGCTGCAAGGTGAAGAGGGAGATATGTTTGCGGTACTCAATCGCATTCGATAATCGTGAGTTTTAGCAGTAACGGCGTACTCGTTGATAATATTGTGCACAGTTCATTTCTTAGGCGTTCCTGTCTGATTTGATTGATAAAATAGCAAAACATGGAGGCATTTTCTTACAATGCCTCCTTTTTTTAATATTCCCCTTGTTTTATTGGCGCTCAACCTTTAGATATATACAGTTAAAAAATAATTACGTATAACGATCAAAAGGAACCCGTCATGGCACATACACCTCAAGCCAAGTATCGTAAAGATTATCAATCACCATCTCACACGATTTCTGAAATCGATCTTACTTTCGATTTGTACGACTCAGCATCCATTGTTACGGCTGTTTCTAGTGTTAAGCAGGAGAAAGACAGCACGACATTAGTACTTGATGGTGAAGGCTTGAAGTTGGTTTCTGTTTTGGTAGAAGGTAAAGAGTGGACTCAATATGAACAGTCTGAAACTCAACTTACGCTGAATGACCTTCCAAAAGAATTTACTCTAACCATCGTTACCGAAGTTAACCCTGAAGGGAACAGTGCACTTGAAGGCTTGTACAAGTCGGGTGGCGCGTTCTGTACTCAATGTGAAGCTGAAGGTTTCCGCCGTATCACTTACTACATGGATCGCCCAGATGTGTTGGCGAAATTCACTACAACGGTAATTGCAGACAAAGCAGAGAACCCATTCTTATTAAGTAATGGTAACCGTGTAGATGAAGGTGAAGCTGAAAACGGTCGTCATTGGGTGAAGTGGCAAGACCCACATCCAAAACCAGCGTACTTGTTTGCTTTAGTAGCGGGTGACTTTGATGTACTTCGTGACGCATACACTACACAATCGGGTCGTAAAGTTGACCTAGAAATCTTTGTTGATAAAGGCAATCTAGACCGTGCGAGCCACGCGATGGTTTCTTTGATTAACTCAATGAAGTGGGACGAAGAACGTTTCAATCTTGAATACGACTTAGACATCTACATGATCGTAGCCGTTGATTTCTTCAACATGGGTGCGATGGAAAACAAAGGCTTGAACGTATTCAATTCGAAGTTCGTTCTAGCAAACGACCAAACTGCAACGGATACAGATTACCTAGGTATTGAAGCAGTAATCGGCCATGAATATTTCCACAACTGGACAGGTAACCGAGTGACGTGTCGCGATTGGTTCCAGTTAAGTCTGAAAGAAGGCTTAACGGTATTCCGTGACCAAGAATTCTCATCTGATCTTGGTTCTCGCGCAGTAAACCGTATTAACAATGTACGTATCATTCGCGGTCCACAATTTGCAGAAGATGCTAGCCCAATGTCTCATCCAATTCGTCCAGAAAAAGTGATAGAAATGAATAACTTCTATACTTTGACCGTGTACGAAAAGGGCAGTGAAGTGATCCGTATGATCCACACATTGTTGGGCGAAGATGGTTTCCAAAAAGGCATGAAGCTGTACTTCGAACGTCACGATGGTACGGCTGCAACATGTGAAGACTTCGTCGCGGCAATGGAAGATGCGTCGGGCATCGACCTATCTCAGTTCCGTTTATGGTACAGCCAATCTGGTACGCCGACGCTGTCTGTTGAAAGTAAGTACGACGCAGAGAAGAAACAGTACACGTTAACAACTCGCCAAGTAACAGCGCCAACTCATGAGCAAACGGAAAAGCAGGCTCTGCATATTCCTCTTGATATCGAGCTGTACACAGCTGCGGGTGAAGTTGTTGAGTTACAATGTAACGGTAAGCCAGTTCATAATGTATTAGATGTGAAAGAAGCAGAGCAAACGTTCGTGTTTGAAAACGTTTCTGAGCAACCGATCCCATCATTACTTCGTGAATTTTCTGCGCCAGTGAAACTGGAGTACAACTATTCAGATGAAGAACTGATCTTCCTAATGGTAAATGCACGCAATGAATTCTCTCGTTGGGATGCGGGTCAAATGCTATTAGCGAAGTACATCCGCAGTAACGTGGAGAAAGTTCAGCAGGGTCAAGCGTTTGAGCTTTCTGATTCTGTTGTTGATGCATTCCGTGGCGTACTGCTGAGTGATTCACTAGAGCCTGCGTTTATTGCAGAAATGCTTTCTCTACCAAGCCACAATGAAGTATCGGGTTGGTACGAGCGCGTTGATATTGATGCGGTCGCATCGGTTCTTAACTCAATGAAAGTCACACTAGCTGCAGAACTTGAAGACGAGTTAGCGGCGGTTTATCACAGCCACGCACTAACAGAATACACGGTCGATCACGATTCGATTGGTAAGCGTACTCTACGTAAAGTTTGCCTAAGTTACTTAGCACATACAGAGCAGGGTAATGACTTGGTTGTTGCGATGTACCAGCAAGCAAACAACATGACAGATACGATGGCAGCAATGGGCGCGGCAAACAGTGCACAACTACCATGTCGTGAAACCTTGATGGTGGATTACAGTGACAAGTGGAAACACGATGGTCTTGTTATGGATAAGTGGTTTGCATTGCAAGGTACAAACCCAAGTTCAAACGCACTTGAAGTGATCAAAGCGTCGATGTCGCACCAGGCGTTCAGTTTGAAGAACCCGAACCGTACCCGTAACTTGGTCGGTTCATTCTTAAACATGAACCCGGTTCAATTCCACGACAAGTCTGGTCAAGGCTATGCATTTGCAGGCGAGATCTTACGTGAACTGAACAGCAGCAACCCGCAAGTGGCTTCACGTCTGATTGATCCACTTCTTAAATTCCGTAAGTACGACGATGAACGCCAAGCTCTGATCAAAAAAGAACTAGAGACGTTAAAGAACATGGACAACCTAGCAAAAGACTTGTTTGAGAAAGTGACGAAAGCACTAGAGGCTTAAGTCAGCGCGCATTCAGGTAACTGTTTGCTACAACGAAAGGTCATCAGTGGTAGAGAATATCTGCCACTGATTTTTTGTTTCTGGTTCATCGAATTTTCGATAAGCTAGAGCAGCTTCAAGTTCAGTTTCACCGTCAGACATCTAAAAGTGCCAAAAAACACTGGCACTGTATATTTATACAGGTATCGTATGAATCGCTATATTTTCCAACTTAACATCTCGTATCAGCAGTTTTTGGCCAGCTATTCTGGCGCCGCAAGTAAAGTTCAAGTGATAACAACAACAGGTTTACGCTTACAGTTACCTGCAACTCGGTTCAGACCATTTCTTACACAAATAGGGGTTAGAGGGCAGTTTAGGCTGACAACTGACCAAAAAAATAAGTTTATTAAGTTAGAAGCTCTGTAAACCTTGGCGTGCCTAGTGAGTTAAAAGGAATCTTAATCACATAATCAAACATTTCACCTCTTACCACCTCCAAAACAATTAACTATTTTTCAATAATGCTTTTACAATAAATGAATGCATTACCTTTGCTTAACTCGTTAGTAGAAAAGAGCTCAACGGCACGTTTCAAACACCAGATTAAGTGATCCCCCTAATAATAAAATATAATTCTAATTGTGGAGTGTGACTATGACCGCACGTGAAACTGTGGTTCCAGTTTTACTTGAAAAAGTTTACAAGCTGATTCAAGACAAACTTGACCTTGCTCATCGACCTCTCGTAACTCAACTTGCTCAACACTTGTTTAGTAACGTTTCTCACGACGATCTGACTCAGAGAAACGAATCCGATTTATATGGTGCTGTAGTTAGCTTATGGCATCACATCAATGAAAAGAAAGCCGACGAAATCTCTGTACGCGTTTTCAACCCGACGGTAAGTCGTCAAGGCTGGCAGTCTACTCATACTATCGTTGAGATAGTCGTTCCAGACAGCCCATTCCTTGTTGATTCCGTAAAAATGGCACTTACTCGCCTAGACCTTTCTTCTCACCTTATGCTTCATAACCCAACACAAATCTCTCGCTCAGATAAGGGCAGTGTTGTCGGTGTAAGCAATAACGAAGGTGCATTCCAATCGCTTTTCCATATTGAGGTTGACCGTCTTAGCAGTAAAGCTGAAATGACAGCTCTTAAAACGGAGCTACTGGATATCTTTACCGATACTAGCTTAGTTGTGAACGATTGGTTGAAGATGGTAGAACGACTTGAAGAAGTAACCAATCAAGTAGAAAAGCAGAAAGAGAGCATTCCTGTAGATGGCCAACGTTTTGATGAAACGTTGGCGTTTCTTCGTTGGTTAGGTGAACACAACTTTACATTCATGGGTTATAAGGAATATGACCTAGTTTCAGTTAACGGCGACACTGAACTGCAACCGACCAAGGAGCAAGGTCTTGGTTTGTTTGCGAACTCAGATCGTGTACGTAACGTTAAGCTATCTGAGTTTTCTGATTCGGCACGTCTTGAAGCGAAAAAGCCTTATGTGCTTATCGTAACCAAGGGCAACACGGCTTCACGCATTCACCGCCCAGCTTACAACGATTACATTGGTATTAAGAAGTTCGATAAGAACGGTAAGGTCATTGGTGAGCACCGCTTTACTGGTCTTTACACATCTGCCGTTTATAACCAAACCGTTGAAACGATTCCTCTTGTTCGCGAGAAAGTAGAACGTATTTTGGATGCGAGTGGTTACCGTGAAGGTTCATACTCTTACAAAGCGCTGCACAACATTCTTGAAAACTACCCACGTGATGAACTGCTGCAAGCTCGAGAAGAAGAGCTACTAGAAGTCGGTACGGGCGTAGTACAAATGCAAGATCGCGATCTCCTGCGTTTGTTTGTTCGCAAAGACCCGTTTGGTCGTTTCTTTAGCTGCATGGTTTACGTAACAAAAGATCGTTACAACACTGAGCTTCGTCGCCAAACACAGCGCATCTTGAAACAGTACTTTGGTTGTGAAGAAGAGGTTGAATTTACAACGTACTTCTCTGAAAGTCCGCTAGCAAGAACGCACTATATTGTTCGTGTTGATAACAACAACATGGATGTGGACGTGAAAACAATTGAGCAAAATTTAATGGAAGTATCGTCTACGTGGGATGACCGTCTGTCTGAATCTATCATTGCAAACTTCGGTGAAAGCAAAGGTCTTCCATTGTCGAAAGAGTACATGCGTGCATTCCCACGTTCGTACAAAGAAGACATGATGCCAGGTTCTGCTGTTGCGGACATTGAACGTTTAGAAGCGCTAAGTGAAGACAACAAACTGGGTATGCTTTTCTACCGTCCTCAAGAAGAAGCGGCAGATTCAAAAGCCGTTCGTTTGAAGTTGTTCTACCACAGCGATGAGCCAATTCACCTTTCTGATGTTATGCCAATGCTTGAAAACTTTGGCCTACGCGTTATCGGTGAATCTCCATATGAAGTGCGTAAAACCAACGGTGTGACCTATTGGATCCTTGATTTCTCTATGCTGCACAAGAGCGATAAGACCATTGATCTTCGTGAAGCTCGCGATCTTTTCCAACAAGCCTTTGCGGCAATCTGGGCGGGTGAGTTAGACAGCGATGGTTTCAACCGCTTAGTACTTGGCGCTGGTCTTTCTGGCCGTGAAATCTCAATCTTACGTGCTTATGCTCGTTACATGCGTCAAGTTGGTTTCCCATTCAGCCAACAATACATTGAAGACACATTGTCTCATTACCCAGAATTAGCGAAAGGGCTAGTGAGCCTATTCGGCAAGCGTTTTGACCCGAAACTGAAGGGCAGCGTAAAAGGCCAACAAGATCTTATTAAGAAGATCACTGAACAGTTGGATCATGTAGAAAGCTTGGATGATGATCGTATCATTCGTCGCTACATGGAAATGATCACTGCAACGCTTCGTACTAACTACTACCAAGTAGACGAGAATAAGCAGTCTAAACCTTGGTTGGCTCTGAAAATGAGACCAAGCGAGATTCCAGATATCCCTGCACCGGTTCCTGCGTTTGAGATCTTCGTTTACGCACCAGACATTGAAGGTGTGCATTTACGTGGCGGTAAAGTAGCACGCGGTGGTTTACGTTGGTCAGACCGTCAAGAGGACTTCCGTACTGAGATTCTAGGCCTAGTTAAAGCGCAACAAGTTAAGAACACGGTTATCGTACCGGTTGGTGCTAAAGGTGGTTTCGTTTGTAAGCGTCAACACATGATGTCTGGCCGAGACGAGATCTTTGCTGAAGGTCAACGTTGTTACAAGCGCTTCATCCGTGCATTGCTAGACGTTTCAGACAACATCATTGAAGGTGAGGTTATCCCACCTAAGAGCGTTGTTCGTCACGATGAAGATGACCCATACTTGGTTGTTGCAGCCGATAAAGGCACCGCGACATTCTCAGATCTAGCGAACTCAGTAGCTGAAGAGTACAACTTCTGGCTAGGTGATGCGTTTGCATCGGGTGGCTCTAACGGTTACGACCACAAAGCCATGGGTATCACGGCGAAAGGTGGCTGGGAATCGGTTAAACGTCACTTCCGCGAAATGGGTATTAACTGTCAAAGCACAGACTTCACTGCCATTGGTGTGGGTGATATGGCGGGTGACGTATTTGGTAACGGTATGCTGCTATCTAAGCACATTCGCTTGCAAGCTGCGTTTAACCACATGCACATCTTCATTGACCCGAATCCAGAATCAGCATCAAGCTGGGTAGAGCGTGACCGTCTGTTTAATCTGCCTCGTTCAAGTTGGGAAGATTACAATAAAGACCTGATTTCTCAAGGTGGTGGCATCTTCTCTCGCCGAGCGAAGTCTATCTCTTTGACACCTGAAATTCAGAAAATGCTGGGTACCAAGAAAGCATCAATGGCACCAAACGACTTGATCAAAGCGATCTTGTCTATGAAAGTTGATCTACTTTGGAACGGCGGTATTGGTACTTACGTTAAGTCTTCTAGTGAGACTCATACCGATGTGGGTGACCGTGCAAATGACGTGCTACGTATCGATGGCCGTGACCTGAAAGCTAAGGTTGTTGGTGAAGGCGGTAACTTGGGTATGACTCAATTGGGTCGTATTGAATACGCTCTAACGGGCGGTCGAGTTAATACTGACTTTGTCGATAACGTTGGTGGTGTAGATTGCTCGGATAACGAAGTTAACATTAAGATCTTCTTGAATGGCTTGGTGTCTAATGGTGATCTTACCGTTAAGCAACGTAACCAAGTTCTTGAATCTATGGAAGATGAAGTAGGTGAAATCGTACTAGACGACGCTTACTGCCAAGCTGAGTCTATCTCTGTTACTGAGCATCAAGGTGTAGGCTTAGTGAAAGAGCAAATCCGCTTTATCCACACAATGGAAAAAGCCGGGTACTTAGACCGTGGTTTGGAATACATCCCAGATGACGAAACGCTGCTAGAACGTGAGAAGCAGGGCCAAGCACTAACAAGACCAGAGCTATCAGTATTGATCGCTTACGGTAAAATGGTTCTAAAAGAAGATCTTGTGAGTGATGACATTGCGAATGATGAGTTCCATGCTCAACAACTGATGCAATACTTCCCAACAGAGTTACGCCGTAACTACTCTCAGCACATGGATAACCATCCACTTCGTGCAGAGATCATTGCGACTGCGCTTGCTAACCAAATGGTTAACGAGATGGGCTGTAACTTCGTGACTCGCTTGCAAGAAGAGACGGGCGCGAACATTGTTGATATTGCGAATGCTTACGCGGCATCACGTGAAATCTACGGCCTGGGTAAGGTATTGAAGAGCATCCGTGAACTGGACAACATCTCAAGTTCTGAAGCTCAATACGAATTGCTTTACCATGTACGTCGTACGCTTCGTCGTCTAGCACGCTGGTTGCTAAGAAACCGTACCGGTAAACAGTCAGTGAATGCATTGATTGAGCTTTACCAAGGTGATGTCGTCGCAATTACTGAGAAGCTGGATGAAAACCTAGTGGCTTCAGAAGTAGAAGAGCATCAAGCAATGGCTCAAGTATGGATTGACCAAGGTGTAAACGCTGAGCTGGCTAATTCAGTGGCTCGTTTGTCTAGCCTGTACTCAGCACTGGATATATCTACAGTGGCTCGTGAAACAGGTAAAACAGTACAGCAAGCGTCTAAGCTTTACTTCAACCTAGGCGACCGTTTGTCACTGCACTGGTTCTTGAAGCAAATCAATGGCCAAGCTATAGACAACAACTGGCAAGCACTGGCGCGTGCAGCATTCAGAGAAGATCTGGATTGGCAGCAACGCCAGTTAACTGGTCAAGTACTTAACTGTGGTTGTGCTTCAGATATCGATGTGATTAAAGCGCTTGATGACTGGATGGAAAGTAACTCTGTTTCTCTACATCGTTGGGAAAGCATCCTAAACGAATTCAAAGTAGGTTCTGTTCATGAGTTTGCTAAGTTCTCAGTAGCACTGCGTGAATTGATGCTGTTGAATCTAAACTGCATGTCAAAAGACTAGTTACTAGATAAGACGAAAAAGTATAAGGGCAGGCCAAAAGGTCTGCCTTTTTCGTTTCGGTAAAGTGGAAACAATAGGCCTAACGACTTTTGAAGAACAAACTTCGACGCAAACGTTGTTTGTTGTTAAGTGACCTGATGGCTGTACTAAGGTTGAGATTAGAAATGGCTTAATAACTTGAAGAAACGATAACGTTTGCTTAATAATGAACCTCATTCGTTAGCAAACTTGATTATCTTACCCTTACAGACAGTAATAGATTGAATAGTTGGGTAAATAAGTAAATAATAGCGCCCCGTTTACACGGGGCTTTTTTCTATCGGAGGCACAATGCTTTACCGTCTAGCCAGAACTGGCTTTTTCCAACTTGATGCCGAAAAGGCACATGATCTTGCAATTCAAAATTTCAAGCGCTTCACAGGCACACCTATTGATCTTTTGTATCGCCAACAATTACCTCACCGACCTGTAGAGTGCATGGGTCTTACTTTTAAAAACCCAGTTGGCCTTGCTGCTGGCCTAGATAAAAACGGCGAATGTATTGATGCATTTGGCGCAATGGGTTTTGGTTTCGTAGAAGTAGGAACAGTGACTCCGCGTCCGCAAGCGGGTAACGACAAACCTCGTTTATTCCGTCTTGTTGAAGCTGAAGGTATCATCAACCGCATGGGTTTTAACAACCTAGGCGTCGACAACCTTGTTGAGAATGTTAAGAAGTCGAACTACGATGGCATCTTAGGCATTAACATTGGTAAGAATAAAGACACACCAATTGAAAAGGGCGCTGAAGATTACTTGATCTGTATGGAGAAGGTATATCAATACGCTGGTTACATTGCTGTGAACATCTCTTCACCAAACACTCCAGGACTTCGTTCTCTACAATACGGCGAAGCTCTAGACGATCTATTGTCTGAACTTAAAACGAAACAATCTGAACTGGAAGAGAAGCATGGTAAATATGTTCCTCTTGCTCTTAAGATTGCTCCGGATCTAAGCGACGACGAAATTCGCCAAATTTGTGAATCATTGATCAAAAATAAGATCGATGGTGTGATCGCAACAAACACAACATTGGATCGTTCAATCGTTGAAGGTATGAAACATTGTGATGAAGCGGGTGGCCTAAGTGGACGTCCTGTTCAATCTCGTAGTACTGAAGTAGTTCGTAAACTTCACGAAGAGCTGGGTGACAAACTGCCGATCATTGGAGTAGGTGGTGTTGACTCGTATGTTGCTGCAAAAGAGAAAATGATGGCGGGCGCGAAGCTTGTACAGGTTTACTCTGGTTTCATCTACAAAGGCCCAGGCCTAGTTGGCGACATCGTTAAAAATCTATAAGCTGAAAATTGCTTTTATTTTTGAAAAGCGACAATCTGGCATCGTCTTACTAAAAGAGACACTGTAACTCACTGAGTTGTAGAGAAAAGCGATAAGAAAGAGGAATTCATTTCCTCTTTTTTTTTGCCTATTGCTCAGTAAAATTACTGTAATTGAAGGTAATTTTGCGTTTTACCTAATGGAATGGTTCAACAGTGTGAGACGAAATGATGCTTAAACCTAGCGATACATGGAGTTGGTATTACGATGAGCAGCAATGTTCATTAATGCTAAACCTCGGAGAGGATATGATTTTCAAAACGAATCTGGTCCGCAATAAGCTGGTGGACTGCGCGTTTCGAGATAATGAATTCACCGTTGATGACGCATCTTCATACCAAACCTTCAAAGAACAAATTTCTGGCTTAGAACTGTCTGAGCCTCGTCAAGCTGAATTAGCACTCTATTGTGTGGCAGCAAAGCGTTTCCATAAGCCTGTACAGCCTAAGAGTTGGTTCTTCGACTCACAAGGTACTGGCCATGAATATCCTCAAGAAGGGGATATTGTACAAATGAATAACGAGCATAGCTTAGGGTATTTCATTGTATTAGAAGTGGGAGAGTGTGCGAGCCTATGTGCATTTGTTGACCTAGAAGAGTTCCTGTTAACGCCTTCAAAAGGACTGCGATTTGGAGACTCAATCAAGGTGATGCACGATAGAATGGTAGACGCGAACGCTATCCTTCATCAGACACACATAGCGATGGTAGGTTAACCTCTAATCTAGCACATCATTTCAACCACGCATCGCAGCACACAAACGTATAAACCTTCCTCAGAATCGGCTCATTAGCCGATTTTTTTGTGCCTAAAAAACCTCATCCTGATAAATACATCACGGCTTAACCATTTAAATAGTGAACTTACGACTATTTTTTCACCTTAATTTCTGCCCGTTTTCATCGCCAGAAGAGTAAATCTACCGTCTTTATTCCCTGTTTTTGGTCTTTTGTAGCTAAATTTCATCCATAAATCTCCCTTGGTATATACCAGTTTTGAGGTGAATATAAATTCACGTTGCTACTTTGGTTAATAAGTGGTCAGAAATGAAGTTGGTTTGATAGGTCTTATGTTCTAAGGGGATGTGGGTAAGCGATCGCTTCAAGACTGTGCATTTGCTAGCCAGTTAGTCGAAAGATTCAATGAAAAGACGTGTTTAGTGTGATGCTCTAGTTACAAATTCAGGTATAATCGAACTCATTTTTATCAATAAAAGAACACTATGAATCAATATCTAGCGGTTACCTCAAACGGCCTTGAGAATTTATTAGTTGAAGAACTAACCCAACTAGGGATTACAAACGCAAAACCTGTTCAAGCAGGTGTTAAATTCAAAGCGACCAATGAGCAAATTTATCGTTGTTGTTTGTGGAGCCGTTTGGCTTCTCGATTTGTACGTGTCCTTTCTGAATTCACTTGTATGGACGACATGGATTTGTACCTATCAACCACTGCGGTTAACTGGGTAAATCAATTCCATAGCTCTAAGCGTTTTGTTGTTGACTTCAATGGTACGAACAACGAAATCCGTAATAGCCAATACGGTGCGATGAAAGTAAAAGATGCCGTTGTTGATTGCTTTGAGAAGAAGTCTTTACCTCGTCCTTCTATTAGCAAAGAGAACCCAGACATTCGTATCCACGTTCGTTTACACCGTGATAAAGCGATTCTTGGTGTTGATATGGTAGGTAGCGGTCTTCACCAACGTGGTTACCGTCCTGAATCAGGTCGAGCACCACTACGTGAAACTCTTGCTGCCGCGATTCTTCTTCGTAGTGGTTGGGACGCAACTAAGCCTTTCCTAGATCCAATGTGTGGTTCAGGTACGTTAGTGATTGAAGCGGCGATGATGGCTGCAAACATGGCTCCAGGTGTTAAACGTCAGAAGTGGTGTTTTGAATCACTAGAAGATTTCGAACCAGAGCTATGGGCTGAAGTGAAAGCTGAAGCGAACGTTCAAGGTCGTCGTGGTGTTAAGAAAGTGGAATGTAAGTTCTATGGCTACGACAATGATGAACGTATGATCAAAACAGCGCGTGACAATGCTCGTCGTGCCGGTGTTGAAGAGTTGATTGAATTCGAAGTAGGCGATGCTGCAAAGCTTAAGCGTCCTACAGAGTTTACTGATGGTGTGATTGTTTCTAACCCGCCTTACGGTGAACGTCTTGGTACCGAGCCGGGTCTTATTGCACTTTACACAGCATTCGGTGCACAGCTCAAAGCTGAATTTGGTGGCTGTAACGCATCTATCTTCTCTAGCTCAGACGAGCTACTAAGCTGCTTACGCATGCGTGCAGATAAACAGTTCAAGTTGAACAACGGTGCGTTACCGTGTCACCAAAAGAACTACTCAATTTCAGATCGTCCGATGTCAGAGCGTCCATCAGGCGAGCAAGAACAATTGATTGCACCTGATTTCGCGAACCGTCTTAAAAAGAACATCGGTAAAATTGGCAAGTGGGCTAAGAAAGAGCAATTAGATTGCTACCGTATCTACGACGCTGACCTACCAGAATACAATGTAGCGATTGATGTATACCCAGGTCACCTTGTGATTCAAGAATACGCAGCGCCTAAAGATGTACCGGAAGAGAAGGCAAAACGTCGCTTAACCGATATCATCCGTGCTTCTATTCAAGTAACAGGCGTAGAAGCAAACAACGTTGTGCTTAAAGTTCGTCAGAAACAGAAAGGCCGTTCTCAATACCAGAAATTGGCTCAAGACTCATCGAACTTAGAAGTGAACGAGTATGGCGTTAAGCTGATTGTTAATCTTCATGATTACCTAGATACCGGGTTGTTCCTAGATCATAAGATCACTCGTCGTCGTATCGGTGAGATGGCCGCAGGTAAGGATTTCCTAAACTTGTTTGCTTATACAGGAAGTGCATCTGTTCATGCTGCTGTGGGTGGTGCTCGTTCTACAACTACTGTTGATATGTCTAATACCTACCTAGAGTGGGCGAAAGAGAACATGGAGCTTAACGGTCGTGTTGGTCGTCAACATCAGTTTGTTCAAGCTGACTGTCTACAATGGCTAGCTAAAGAGCAGGGTTCTTATGATCTGATCTTTATCGATCCACCTACGTTCTCTAACTCAAAGCGTATGGATCAATCTTTCGATGTTCAACGTGATCACATTCAGCTGATGGAAAACCTTAAACGTCTTCTTCGTGAAGAAGGCACGATTGTGTTCTCTAACAACAAGCGTCACTTCAAAATGGACTTGGAAGCTCTAGATGAGTTAGGTCTTAAGGCTCAGAATATCTCAGCGAAGACACTTCCATTGGACTTCTCTCGCAATAAGCACATTCATAACTGCTGGTTGATTACACATAAGTAGTTAAGAGATCGTATAAGGATATAGAGTGCTGACTCTCTACAGTACAGAAGGGTGCCATCTATGTGAGATGGCATTCCAACTCACGGAACAGTTAAACATTAGCCATCACGTCAACGTTGTTGACATTGCATTTGATGATGAGCTCTTTTCCCGTTACGGGGTCACTATTCCGGTGCTCAAATTTGAAAGCTCTGACCTTTCTCAAAGCTCAGAGCTTAACTGGCCATTTGGCTTGTTAGAACTTAATGATTGGTTAAAGAAGAATGGCATTACTTACAATTCATAATGGGCAATTAGCGTTTGGTGATCACCCATTATTAGATCGTGCGGACTTCGTGCTGCAAGAAAACGAACGTGTATGTTTAGTAGGGCGCAATGGCGCTGGTAAGTCGACATTGATGAAAATCCTATCTGGAAACATCATCATGGACGACGGTAAGATGCAAATCACGCAAGATGTGGTTGTGTCTCGTTTAGAACAAGATCCACCGCGTAATGAACAAGGTACAGTTTATGACTATGTTGCTGGTGGCCTTGCTGAAATCGGCGAACAGCTGAAGATCTATCATGATCTTCTGGATCTCATCGCGACAGACCCAAGTGAAAAGAATCTAAACCGCCTTACTCGCGTTCAAGAACAACTGGATCATGCTAATGCATGGCGTTTTGAAGATCGTGTAAGTAACGTATTGGCAGCACTTAAGCTGACTGCTGAAACCAAACTGACAGATTTGTCTGGTGGTTGGCAACGTAAAGCGGCACTTGCTCGTGCGCTTGTATGTGACCCTGACGTGCTTCTACTCGACGAACCGACTAACCACTTGGATGTTGCAACCATTGAATGGTTAGAGGGCTTCCTGAAAGACTTCCGCGGTTCAATCATCTTTATCTCGCATGACCGTGCGTTCATTAAATCGATGGCAACACGTATTGTCGATCTTGATCGCGGTAAATTGAGCTCTTTCCCGGGCGATTACGAAAATTACCTTGTTGAGAAAGAAGAGGCGCTTCGTGTTGAAGAAATGCAAAACGCTGAATTCGATAAGAAGCTTGCTCAAGAGGAAGTTTGGATTCGTCAGGGCATCAAAGCTCGTCGTACTCGTAACGAAGGCCGTGTTCGTGCGCTTAAGAAGCTACGTGAAGAACGTTTGAACCGTCGTGAAGTGCAGGGCAAAGCGATTATCCAAATCGACGATGGCCAGCGTTCAGGCAAGATTGTATTTGAAGCTGAGAATCTTAACTTTGGCTTTGAAGGCAAAGAAATTGTTAAGGACTTCAGCTTCAACATCATGCGTGGCGATCGTATCGCTCTGATTGGTCCTAACGGTTGTGGTAAGAGTACGGTACTTAAGCTGCTTCTTGACCAGCTTAAGCCTGATTCAGGTCGTTTGCATTGTGGTACTAAGCTTGAAGTCGCTTACTTTGACCAATACCGCGAAATTCTAGACCCTGAGAAGTCTGTAATTGATAACCTCGCGGATGGTAAGCAAGAAGTGACCGTAGGTGGCCGTGAGCGTCATGCTCTAAGCTACTTACAAGATTTCTTATTCTCTCCAAAACGTGCTCGCACTCCTGTTAAAGCACTATCTGGTGGTGAGAAAAACCGTCTGTTATTGGCGCGTATTTTCCTTAAGTCGAACAACTTGTTGATTCTCGATGAGCCAACCAACGATCTAGATATCGAAACTTTGGAACTTTTAGAAGATTTGCTTGCCAACTATCAGGGTACGCTGCTTTTAGTGAGTCACGATCGTCAGTTTGTTGATAACACAGTGATGACAAGTTGGATCTTTGAGGGTAATGGCGTTATTGAAGAATTTGTTGGTGGTTACCACGATGCTCAGCAGCAAAGAAAGCAAGCATTAGAGTACCGACAGGTTGAAAAGCCATCAAAGCCTGAGAAAGTAGTTGAGGAAACTCCCAAAACTGCGCCAGTTAAGGCTAAACCTAAGAAGTTATCGTATAAGCTACAACGAGAACTAGAAGCGCTACCAATGCGTTTGGAAGAATTGGAAACTCAAATTGAAACTCTTCAGGAAGAAGTCAACGATCCAAGCTTCTTTTCAAAATCTGTAGAGCAGACACAACCAGTTTTAGATAAGCTATCTGCAGCAGAGCAGGAGCTTGAAGTTGCTTTTGAGCGCTGGGAAGAGCTCGAGGCACTACAACAGGAAAGTTAAGAAGTAATAATGACTTGTACTAAATTTAAATTAACAACAGTTGCAGCGCTAGTTTTGGCTGCAACCAATGCCAACGCTGCACTTTACAAAGTAGTTGAAGTAACGCCTTCGATTACAGGTGCATCTGAAATCTTTGGTGTAGCGATTCAGCCAGCAACAGTTACAGACACTGAAAGTTGTTTTACGACTGGTACCGTTGGCGGAGTTGCATGTGATAGCTTTAAATTGGCTGGTGAAACTCGCAATGCAGTTGATGGAATCGGTTATCGCGAAGAAGTTCCGTTTGCTATGGATGCACCGTTCCAATACATTCAAGAACGTGATGACTTTGAAAACTACTGCTACCGCGAGCTTAGATATTCTACTTGTGAAAGTTGGGCCGGCAATCGTTGGGCTACTTGGAGTAAAGAAAGCGACCTTAGTTATGTAAACGCGAAAGCTTTTATTGATAACGGTAGCTCTATAAGTCCTTATAATGTAGCAATTACTGCTCTGGATGAATCAGGTGCACCACTTGGTATTAAGTCAAACGGTAACGATATTCGTTATAATGCGGTTACAACAGTGCCTCTTACAGCCTCATCTGAATCACGTGCTTGGGGCGCTCTAACCGTTAATGATGGTACTACAGACATCGTTTACAATTTTGGTAGCATTTCGGTACAGGGACCTAAAACGGATACTTCTGATACGACATTCAGTTCTAAAGCTGCTATCTGGAAAGACGGAGAAGTTCATCAATTTATTTGGAAGCAAGGTGATATCCCCAAAACTGGAGACTACTTTGCTCAGGGAAGCATGCGTGGCCTTGCGGAAAACTCAGGAAAGTTATACGGCGTAGGTTTCGATACAGTGAATGGTAATGGTGATCTACAAGACATGAATGCAAGTGTCTTTGTAAGTGACTCATTAGACATTACCGGTGCTACTTGGGAAACTAAAATTATCAGCGGCGCAGAGGTAAAATCTGGTTCATCGAATGACGATGCTAGATACAGTAACTCTGTAGCGACTGACATCAACGATAATTTGTTCGCTGTTGGTTATTCTAAGCGTAATGGTTATGTACCAGAGAGTGGTAGTGCAGGTAATAAGCCTTTCGTTGTAACCGATGCCAAAAACCCAACAGCAACGTACTTGTCTGGTGGTATCTTCTTTGGTGGCTCAAGTGGTGAAGCTAAAGCCGTTAACAACTTCAATGAGTTTGTCGGTCAAATAGATGCAGAAACCACTCGTGAGGTTGATGGCAGTGAGCGTAGACATAGAGGCTTTATCTACCCATACAATGTCGACTCCTCGAAAGATGAGCGTCGTGTAGACATCTTTAATGGCCAAGCTTGGTGGATAGATGATCTAACAAACGGTGCAAACGCAGATGGGCAAGATTACTCTGACGCTAATAACTATTTCCGTATCATTGATGCGACAGATATTAATGATGCCGGTGTGATTTCTGCGACAGCTATTAAATGCATGCTTGATACAGATGGAGATGGTAGAGGAGATAAGGAACAAGCCTACGATACAACGTCTCATAACTCATACTGTGCCGGTGCGTCATCTAATGCGGTAGAAGAGGTTGTTGCGGTTAAACTGGTTCCAATTGCAGGTGCGACTAAAGATGATATTCAAACTCGTAGTGCCGACTCAGAAAAAGTTGATCGTCAAGGCGGTAGTCTAGGTTGGTTAACTTTGACTGTTCTTGGTCTATTAGGGTTCCGTAGAAAATTTAAATAATTTTATATCTTGAGCCCGAGTTCACATTTCTGAATTCGGGCTTTTTTTCGCCTTGAGAAAAGTAAAAAATTGTTCGATTCTTAAAGTTGGAGTCACAAAAACTCCGTAAAGTTGTAATCATTGTATGTTAGTAAATGTAACACCCGTATGAGGACTGCACTATGAAGAGACAAAAGCGTGATCGACTAGAACGAGCACAATCTCAAGGCTACAAGGCTGGTTTAAATGGACGGTCGCAAGAAGCTTGCCCATATAGCCAAATGGATTCTCGGTCTTATTGGTTAGGTGGATGGCGTGACGCCAAAGATGACAAGCAATCAGGTCTCTATAAGTAGATAGGGCGTAAAGAATTCAAGGTCAGGGCTCCATTGTCTGTTGATTACAACGGCTGGAGCCTTGTTAGTTTCAGAACAACACAAAGACTCCCAGAGCTATGTAGCATTCTAGTTTCGCTATCATAAGCGTATCGCTGGTGGATTTATCCTGTTTCAAGCTTAATACGGGATACTTTAATGCACTATAACTAAATTTATTGGAACGAAAATAAAGCAGCCATGGGCTGCTTTACTAAAAATCTAACTATTAGATTAGAATGCTGACGTATCTTGGAAAAGGCCAACTTTCAAATCTTTAGCAACGTAGATCTCTTTACCATCAACAAGTACGCGACCATCCGCAAGGCCCATAACTAGACGACGGTTAACAACACGCTTCATGTGGATCTCGTAAGTTACTTTTTTCGCAGTAGGTAGAATTTGACCAGTGAATTTCACTTCGCCAACACCTAGAGCACGGCCTTTACCTTCGCCGCCAACCCAACCAAGGTAGAAGCCAACAAGCTGCCACATTGCGTCAAGACCTAGACAACCAGGCATTACTGGGTCACCCGGGAAGTGACAATCGAAGAACCATAGGTCAGGAGTAATATCCAGCTCAGCAAGAACTAAACCTTTACCGTAATCACCTTCAGTTTCAGACATCTTAGTGATGCGATCCATCATTAGCATGTTCGGTGCTGGTAGTTGAGGGCCTTGTGGCCATAGTTCGCCTTGGCTTGATGCTAGAAGCTCTTCGCGAGTGTAAGAATCACGTTTGTTTTGCATTATCAATTACTCCGATTTTTGATAGGTGCATATTAGTGAACAGGTGTACGCTAAACAAGTCCGATCAGTACTAGACAAACCAGTTTTTAATGCGTCCAACGATTCCAATAGGGTGCTCATGTCTTTCAAAGTTTTCAATACGTTCCGCGATTTTACTCAGAACGCTTTCTTGTTCATCGTCTCTAAATGGCTTGTTCATAATGAGAGGAATTGCTTCGTCTACATTAGACACAGACCAAATATGGAATTCTTCATTCTTAATGCTTTCAATAAGGTCAGGCTTTAGTGCAAGATGCCTTAAGTTAGATCTTGGAAGGATCACACCTTGTTCGCCTGTTAAGCCGTTGTGCTTACACACATGGTAGAAGCCTTCGATTTTCTCGTTTAGCCCGCCAACAGCTTGCACACGTCCAAATTGGTCAACTGCACCTGTAACCGCAATTTGTTGATTGATAGGGTATTCAGACAAAGCACTCACCAGAGAACAAAGCTCAGCAAGAGAAGCACTATCGCCGTCTACTTCGCAATACGATTGCTCAAACACAACAGAAGCAGCGTATGGCAACGGATCTTCAAGGTTTAGTGCGCTGCTCACAAATGCTTGCATGATCATCATACCTTTAGCATGAAGATTACCACCCAACTCGGCTTTGCGCTCAACGTCGGCAATATCCCCATCACCAAAGTGAATAACGCAGGAAATTCGTGCAGGTTCACCATAAGAGATCGGGTGTCCTGGAACATCGATAACCGTCAGACCATTAACTTGACCAACTTGTTCGCCCTCGGTTTCGATAATGACTTGGCCATCTCGAATATCATCAAGGGCGCGTTCTGGTAGGTAAGATTCGCGGTTATATTTGTGCTGTTGAGCTTGTTGGATATGGTGAATATCAATCTCACCATTGTCGGCTTCAATCAGAGCTTCGTTCAATAATGCATTGTGCCAAATAGGGCATAATGGAATATAGCTTTGATCTTCCGTTTCTCTTGCTCCGGCAGTAAGAATGCCCGTCAACGCTTGTTGCGTGATGGTTGCCAATTCATAACGTTGTTGAAGCCACTTAAGGTAACCAAGATATTGAGTCAAAGTCTCTTCAGAGAGCTTGATATCTTGTTCAATTTCGCTAAATAGGCAAAAACCGGTTTGAATATCGCTGTCCAGGTAATCAAGGTCACCTAGTTGAGCTCTGTCTCCAACCACAATCAACTTAATGTTGTAAGTCAAAGGCAAAGTCGGGGATTGGTTCAAGTGCTCTGGATTACTGCTGATTGGTTCTACGACTTCACCAAGCAGTGCTGATTTAAGCAGTAACCAGCTTCCTGGGTTGGCCAAGATCAAGTTTGCTGAAACGATCAGATAGCCGTTGTTTGCTCTAGCCAGTAGGCCGGGCTTTGTCGCTACAACCTTACCGTCTTTTGACTGAACTTGGTCAAACAGAGAGACAGCATTTAAAGACTCAGTTTTTATAACCGGTAGAGTGTGATCATCTAAAGCAGTGACTAGAGATTCAACAATCATTTGACGATAGATCGAATTGTCTGGAGCGTTTACAAGTAAAACACGCGAAAGGTTAGACAAACGGACAAAGCGGGT
Source organism: Vibrio sp. ZF57 (assembly GCF_001691235.1). NCBI lineage: Bacteria > Pseudomonadati > Pseudomonadota > Gammaproteobacteria > Vibrionales > Vibrionaceae > Vibrio > Vibrio sp. ZF57. The sequence goes on from NZ_MAKD01000127.1 coordinate 52,713, forward strand.
TAGCGCATCTTTGAATCTATGTTGAATATCTGAAAACGGGAAAGGCGAGATGTCAGGGAATTGCTCTAATTGAGCGCTATATTCGTCGTACTGAGGCGTAACATGTCGCCAATCTACTTGAGTCATTTAAGTTTCTGATTATGATAATGAGGTAGGGAGTATATAGAAAAACCGATCTCGCTTGTAGCTCTATGTTGTAGTTACTAATCACTAAGCTAATATAAGTATGATCTTGGTCTATTCTTTCAAGATCATAATTGTTAAATAGCCTATTTTGGGTTACGCTGTCACTAGGATTAACTCTCGAGATTAGACATGAAATATCAGCAACTTGAAAACTTGGAATGTGGTTGGAAATGGAACTATCTGGTCAAAAAATGGAAAGAAGGCGAGTCGATCACCTGCCACATAGATTCAAGTGAAGCTGACGTTGCTGTTAAAGCCTTATTGAAGCTTGAACACCAACCTACAGGTGTCCCTGAGTGGATATCTAACAACATGTCTCCTGAGCTCGATAACAAGCTTAAACAAGCGATCAGAGCTAAGCGAAAACGCCACTTCAATGCTGAACAAGTTCATACAAAGAAGAAATCAATCGACCTTGATTACCGTGTATGGGAAAAGCTATCTCAACGTGCGAACGAGCTAGGTTGTACGCTCTCAGATGCCATCGAGTATTTGGTTAGCGAAGCGTCTCGTAGTGAGAAGGCCAGCAAGACGGTGACTAGCCTCAAAGAAGACTTAAGCAAGCTCCTTTCTGACGATAAATAACCATCAACAGTAGTGGTGACATTATGATGTACGTAATCTTAATCGGTGCGGTATTAGTTTTTTGGTTAGTAGCAGTCGACCGACCGGTATTGAAAATTAAATTTAGCGACGGGGCGATCGAACAAGTTAAAGGGCATCTTCCACCGAGCTTTAAGCACAACCTTCAAGAGATTGGTCATAACAATACCTTTAAAGGCGAGCTAAAAGTGTATGCAAAACGTTCTGGTTACAATCTCAAGTTCACTAAAGATGTTCCTAAAAACGTACAGCAACGTATTCGTAACGTGTTCCCGCATAATGGTTTTAAGTCTAAAGGCTCAAAGAAAGCGTAATCGTTGGGAGTTACGCGTTAGCTGGTCAATCCTCATACTAAGTTAATCCTTCATTTCTCTTAAATCTCCGCATACTGTTCTCACCCTCAACAAAGAGAGAGCAGTATGAGATATCTAGTATTACTATTATGTTTTTTATCCCCAGTCGCTTTTCCCGACGATGCATTGGTTAATCCTGTAGCTAAAAAGATAAAAGTCACCGTCATGAAAGGGCTCAACAAGAGTAATGTTGATTTCGAGGGTTATTGCGATCTGATGATTGAGATGAAGCACTCTAAAGGTTATGCAAGAATCAAAAAGGTGAGAACGTCTGGAGATAGTAAAGTTTGCAAGCAGGCGAAAAAACACCTACCGACGAAGAAAAGGTTCAAATACAGCTTTCCAGAAAAGTATATCCGGCTACATATCACACACTAGCCACTCTCAACGCACTATAACTAAATATCCTTAATTTTATTGAAACAATTTCGTGAACCAATCTCTAATTTCTATTAATATTAGTTTTGTTATAAAGGCAGGATATGCCGATACAAGAGCATTTACGGCAAAGGAAAGTCACGGTTGTTGTTAGCAAATAAAAGTTATACCCCTGAAGTAGTTGAGATCTCAAGGAAGGTCTCAATCAATGTTGAAGCTCGCTTTAATCGATGGTTAATCTCACCTGAATATAAGCTCGCACAATCTACAGTAGACACGTTACTAAGTTTGGAAAATAGGTATTGTGATAGTGTCATATTTGATGAATCTGACCGCATATCTCACAATCAACGTATTTTATTGCGCTGCGAGCAGGATAGAGTCAATGCTCATCGTGAAAAAGTCGACGCGAAGCAACAAACCTTACGATACGTTATCGATGATGTCAGCAATGCCGCTTCTGCGCTAATGCTTGAGAAGCTTCAAGGTACCTTAATAAGTTCGTTGTTTTCAGACTTACCCGATTACAATCAGTTCGCTAGTGTTGCGTATTCGCCATCTTTAAACTTTTCCAAACTCCATGAAATATCCGCGAAAAGTAGGCCATTGAGCTCAAGTTTAATCGAGTTTGTTTCCAATCAAGAGTTTGCAGATAAATATGGAAAGAAATCTAAGGTAATTCTCGATCCAAAAGTTGCAGCACGACAAATAGGAATAGAAAATTGTCGTTTATTGTTCCCATTGTTAATGAGTCAACAGCTGATTAAGTGGAATGATGGCAACATTAAACACATCACACCTAAGGTTTGGCAACACTTGGTCGTGACGTCAAATGCGACTCGAATTCGACTTCAAGAAACGTCGGTTAAAGATCCTAACGTAGGCATTTTACTTGGTGTGTTGAGAGTTCTGCCTTTGTTTTTAATTTGTAACCACTTTTCTTCAACGTTTGAAGACGCATTGGTAAAAACGATGCTTGGTTATCGTGAAGCAAGTGACAAGCATGACGAATATTATGCTTGTACTGAGGTGATGCCAAACACACAGTTTCTTGAATCAATGGTCGAGCAGCTAGAGCTTAAGCTACTAAAAAACCTCGTTGAATTTATAGATTGGAGCCCTGGAAATCAGTTCATCAAGAGGGCACTTCTAGAGGAAGTGAATGACATTCCAGTACTTGAGCGAACGGTTTATGGTGCAGCTTTGGCTCAAGGTAGAAAATATTCTGTTTTCGAGGCGTTAGATAATAGTGAACTATTTAACGTTAAGCACCGACCTTATTGGTTTTCAACTGTTCAAATGTCTATCGCGACGATTGAGCAGATGCAAGATAAAGTACTGGGAAAGCTTACGGTGAACATGTAATAAAAAGAGAGAGTCTCATTAATGTCGCTCTCTTTTTTGTTGCGCTGTAACTTTATGTGAATGTCTTGTTTTGGCGCTAAACAGTAGGATTACACTCTACTTAACTGACCACTTCGAAGGTAAACGACTCTTGCTTTGCTATTGCGTGTTTAACAGGGATACCAAGGCGCTGGCAAGTCATCAGAACTTTCAATTTCCTGTCGGCAGGAGCGTGCTCTGACAGAATCACCGAGCTTAGGCACTCTCTATTAAGGTAGAGTTTATTTCCGATCATCTCGTCATCAGGTAATACCCAGCGGTATTCCTTTTCATAACGCCAATTAGAATGCTTAATTTTGAATATCTCAGCTCCCAGTCTTGATGTTTGTAAACCTCTTAGCGATGCCGGGCGGAACATATTCGGTTCGTCTTCATACTGGACTTCAAAACAGTTGAGATTGGCCTCGCCGTTATAGCAGTTGAGATCATACTCGATACACATGCCTTTAAAGTTGTCACCATACTGCGACCATAGTATTGGGTGGTCGTTCGACTGAGAGAAACACATGATCTTAAAGTTTTGTTGAAGCTCTTTGTTGAATGCGTGGTTAGATTCAAAAGGGTTATTAAAAGTTTTAGCGTAATCAAACCACAACGAACACTCGGAAATAGATTGTATGTTTCTGTCGTGGAGCGATCTGAACTTATAAAGTTTAGGCAACATATCAAACACCTAGTTTACAAAATTGCCTGATGTTAACACTTTAATTTATTTTTAAGGATTGAATGCATAGCATTTGATTGCTTAATCACCAAATTTATTCGTATAACTGTTTGATAGATCAAAATTTAAACACGAAATAGTAGCCTGTTAAAGTGGTTTATTTTGCGTTAGGGCAAAGCTTTCAAGTTGTAACTTTTTACAGAAGATACAACGTAACTTTATTTATGGTTGAATTGTCTTGTCAAAGTAGAGGTCGAGTAGGGAAATAGGTGATCAAAATTAAAGCCGAGCTTTAAAAGGACGGCTTTAGTAGTATTGAGCCTACGAGTGAATCAAGTTTAGAAGTGGTACCTTGCACCTAGGTAAGCGGTTTGAGGTGACACATCGATGGATTCAATTTCAACGTTTGCATAGCGGTAACCAATATGGATATCGATGTTGTCTGTTACCATCGCACCAAGCTCAGCACCAACTTGGTAGGCTGCTTCAGACTTAGAGTCTGATACTCCAAAAGCTTTCGCTTCCATATCCATAGAGCCAACACCGGCTAATAAAGATACATACAGATCTAATACGTCACCTTCAACAATAAACTGTGGTTTAATGTTTACGAAGAAAGCATGGCCTTCAATATCCATTAAGTCGTTATAGCTAACTTTTCCGATTTTTCGGTACTCGGCTTCTAGCCCCAGTTTGACGACATCATGTGTATTGAATTCGTAGCCTCCAACCAAGTTATAGCTAAAGTCTGATAGATCAGATGAATCTTCAATGGCGCTGCCACGATATTCTAATTCAGTTTCATTATAAAAGCCGATATCAACACCAGCATAAAAATGACCATGCTCTCTAGGTGAGTTTTCGTTTTCACTAGCAAGCGCCTGCGAGCTGATGCCAAAAAAAGCGGTGAATAGCGATAGGGCGATTGTACTGATTTTCATGTAAAGCCTTCTAAGATAATAAGTTATTCTGTTCCAGAATATGTTAACAAACAAAAGATACTCTAACTAATTGAGAACTAGCCTAAAGATCTGATTTTAAAGACTTGTTGGTAATAGAAGTGTCATTATCGCAGTTATGAGACAAGTTAATATAGTCCAGACAGAGGTTAATAGAATTTATGTTGCACTGTAACTTACGATTAGCCAAGTCGTTTATAGAAGTTCGTTTTGGATGGCAACGCAGTTTGGTAACAATGACCGTTGGGCATCAGAAAATTCAAAGTTAGTGGTTTGAAAAACGAGTACGGATGTTACTGAAGACGTTGATAGTTGATTCAATTTGGTGAAGAACAAGCCAACATAGGTAAACAAGACTAGATGATTCGGGAGTTCGCTTGGTCTTTTGGGACCGTTAAATCTAGCGAACAAGAGTAACCAAGTCTTTTCAGTTTATTGGTAGTACGGACAATAGACCGAGAGTTAGTGGAAGCGTTAATCATCTAGGTTCTTTTGGTAAGCAAAATCAGGGTAATAGCTTTTAACACTCAACCAGCAGAGACTCTGGACTAACTTTGGAGAGGCATCCGTAATTAGAAGTCTTAATTAAGTTTGAGCAGACATGTGATAAAGCCATCACGATTTAATCCAATTAACGCGGAGTCAAAGCCAGCCAGTAATTAAATAGATAGATTCATGCGGCGCTGTACGTAAAATTACGCGAGTAACAGGCCCTGAAACCTCTCAGATTTCAATCTCCTTTTTGGTGCGTATTATGGGTCTAAATTATGTTGAGAGGTTTGCTGAAAGCCTGAATGAAATCAAACGTGGGCGAGGGATATGCTCAATTAGAAAGGTCAGCTTGCTGACCTTTTTTAATGCTCATCGTGAGAATCGTTTTACGATTGAAGCCCGTAATATAATTTGCATAATACGTATGTATTAGAATCAAAAATCACTAGTGATAAATAACACTGCTTCTTTTTTACCATCTGGTGAGAAATTTAGAGTTGCATCTATATTTTTTAAATGCTCTTTCTCTCGGTATGCATGTTCAACACTTAGTTTTTTAAGCTGGTATACGCGTTTCGCATCATTAAATTTATCCCCATCTTCAGTAAACCCAATAACTTCCATTTCTGGGTCTAGTTCTGTTAGCGCATTGATCAGTTCTTTTACTTTCATGCTATATGAATCCCTTGTTTTAAAGTTACTTAGATAATGCACTTAAGTGCATCTATCACCAAGGTGCTCGTAGCATTTTTTAAAAACAAAGCTTGTTTTAGCTGCTACAAGCTTGCTTGTAGAGATCAAATAAGCCGACAAACGTAGTGCGTCAGAGGGGGCTCATAGGCGTCAAGGTACACTATCTTTAATAGTGTACTCTTGGAAAAATATTTTCCGTTTCTCCTCAAAATTGAAACCTGTGACGAATTTCGATGAGCGATACTGAGCGAGGAGAAATGAGAAGCAGGTTGAACGAAAAGAGGTTGGGGTTCCTGTAACACCCCAACTAACTCCGGAATTCCGGAATTTATCGAAATAAGTCCTCGGTATTACCAACTCTAACTAAGCTCTCTTCGTGCTCATCTCGGCTTAGATTTTTCATATCTTCAAAAAACGCTTCATGATCAGGAATCGTTTTCCACGTATACATCGTTACGACTTCATGAGGCACTCTAGAAAGAGCCATTTGGATGATGAACTCTTCCAAGTCCATTTTCTTATTGAGAGTTCCAGAGCAAATTTCGTTAGGCGTGATCTTCAGGTGCTCAGCGAGTAATTTGATCTGAGTTGCTTTAGGTTCAGTCTCTCCATTTTCCCATTTCAAGTAGGTTTGCTTTGCTACTTTTACACGCTTGGCGATTTCTTCCTGCGTATAGCCACAGTCTATGCGAGCCGACTTAATTACATCTTTCAACATCAAAATATCCTTATGAGTACGCTTTTTTGTAAGTATACCACCCTCATTTCGTACTACTGTGTTGAAATACGCTTTGCTGTCCTGTAGGTTATAATAAAACGTACTTGACAGGGTTTTCCATTGTTCTTTATCGACCAACTTTTCATGCAACAAGACCATCACGAAGGGAATTTACCTTTGGTGGGTCGTCATGTGATTGAAAGAGTCGAATTAGAAACAGGTGAAAGGCTGCCACCGTCCGTAAATCAAAAAATACTGGAGGGATCTTTTAGTACGAAATTGACGATCCGCTGTGATGGGACTCGCGTTCGTGTTGAGGGGAATCCATCGCGTTGGCAACGCATTGATAATCTTTTTGGCCTTCAAACATTGGATGAATGTGTTGCAGTTTATAACCATGTTTTAGCTACTTATGATCTTCCACCATTTACCCCAAACACTCGCTTTTCTCATCGCCAATCGGCTGATGGAAAGCCATCTTCGCTTATCGGCAATGGCGCTGAAATTACTTTAATCGACTGGACTCGAAATCACGCTGTAGGTAAGGGCAGGGAGCAATCATTTATACGTGGCCTATCTTCAATGCAAATTGGTCGAGGTCGAAAACCTAAACTTTATCCTGACGGAAATACATGTAACTGGGCTGAAGGCTCAACATGGCAAATGGATAAACTCTATCGAAAAGCTATTGAACTTAAGCGTAATCTACTGAAATCAACAAAGAAAAATGACGAAGTATCACCAGAAACTCACCGATATATCACTGACTTAATAGAATATTGCGAAACATACGGCGTAGTACGTGAAGAACACAGTTTAAGGCAAACGTTATTGAAACGGCATAACTTACAGTTCTACGGATGCACTACAGAAAATGATTTTTACCATCACTTGAAAGATATTGAGAATGCTATGAATACGATACAGATATCGCACGATGAACATCAGTCGGTCGCTCATCAACTTCTTGCGGCTGGAGCGGTCGAAACTTTACGCCAAGCTAACACAACAATGAGTTACTTCTCGATGTGGCAACACGGTACTGATTTACGAGAAGTAATGAAGCAATCACAGTTCTACCAACACAAAGCACGCTTAAAAACGATTGGTATCGATATCGGTCAGAAGTTCGATGTGAGCCGTATGTGTCCGACATTAAAACGCTCTGACGTGATAGAAGTAAAACCGCTTGAAGTTCCGTCTTGGTACAAAATGCCAGTTGTTGCAGAAACCAATATTTTACCGTTCAGTGCTTACGCTTAGGAATCTGTATGTTGAAAATCGAAGTGTTTAAAGAAGATGTGAAAACCACATCTAGAGTTATGCCAGGCAGAGATGGAAAACCATCTAGAACTATTTATGAGCAGGACGCCTATGTGTTTTTGGAAGGTCGATTCCCAACGTTAACCAAAGTTCAGTTAGACGAAGGCCAAGAGCCTTACGAAGCTGGGCTTTATACATTCCACAGTTCATCTTACGTAGTGAATAACTTTAATAGTGTTGAGCTTAAAAAGTATGGAAAAGTCATCGTACCGCTAGAAGTCGAATTATAGAATACACACAAAACTAACGCTCAGAAGCTCTGTATGAGCCCAGAAAGCCCCTCAAAAACAAAATAGCTTAAGTGCGTATTATGTATATTATGTTAAATGGTGTTTGGTATTTATAAGGCAGGTATCTTTGTGCGATGCCCTGCCTCTTGTTTATCTACCAAATCGATGTTCTATTTAACAGTAAGGCTATTTACCATAAAATACCTAATAAACATATTTCCTAATCTTCGATTAAGAATACGTTTATTAGACTTCAAGCATTAATCGATCAATTGCTTCTGTGATCTCTTTAGTTCTTACTGGCTTGGTCACGAAATCATTCATGCCGACATCTAAGCACGAACATTTGTCTTCTACTGATGTGTGTGCTGTTAGCGCAACGATTGGTGTTTTGATGTTTGCGTCTCTCATGTATTTGGTTGTGGTTAATCCATCCATGACCGGCATCGACACATCCATTAAGATAATGTCTATTGATTCGTTGCCTCTTTCAATAAAGCCAATCGCTTCTTCACCATTACTTGCGATGAAAACCTCGTGGCCTTGTCTTGTAAGGATTAACTTTATCACCATTTGATTCGTTGGATTGTCTTCGACAACTAACACGGAATAACGGCTTCTTAACTCTCGTGAAGATTCGTCTTCTTTGTTAGCCAGATTATTCGTAACTCTAGTAAGCACTGGCAACTGTACTTCGAATTTGGAGCCTTTTCCAGGCTCACTCTCTACCGATATGCGCCCGCGCATCAGTTCAACCAGTCTTTTAGTGATGGCCAAGCCTAAACCTGTGCCACCAAATCTACGTGTGATTGTGCTATCAGCTTGCACAAATGGACTGAACAGCGACGAAAGTTGTTGCGAGCTAATGCCAATCCCTGTGTCTTCCACCGTTATATAGAAAGATCTCTGCTGGTACTTTATAGAAACATGGACATGCCCACGCTCAGTGAACTTAATCGCGTTACCGATCAAATTAAATAGGATCTGTGCCAAGCGACTTGGGTCGATGTAATGAAGTTCACCTTCAGGGATATCGCTAGTTACTGTTAGCGCCAAACCTTTATCGTCAGCTGTCTTCTTTTGTTCAGATAATACAAAAGTTACAGTGTCTCTTACGTTGCTCCATTGAGGTGCTAGTGAGAAACATCCAGATTCAATCTTAGAAAAATCCAATACGTCACTGATAATTGCCAATAAAAGCTCAGATGATGTGCTCATATTAAGCAGTATAGACTGTTGCTCTTCGTTCAGTGATGTGGATTTTAGGGCGTCTATCAAGCCAATGATGGCATTTAGTGGTGTTCTTAATTCATGACTCATCATTGCTAAGAATTCAGACTTGGCCTTGTTGGCTCTTTCCGCGTCTTTTCTTGCTGTGACAAGCTCTGCTGTGCGCTCTCGAACGGTTGCTTCAAGCTTTTCTTTGTTCTCAATATCGAAAACAGCACGCTCTATCAACGGTCGAAAACGGTTTAGTGTGGCCTTAGTTTCAATACTAAAGTGCTTGGTATTCGAGTGGATAAAGATGATGACGGATTGTGTTAGTCCGCTATCGATACCAGTAATTAGAACAGAGTTGATTTGATCGAGGATAATGGGATGTAAGGAATTGAATTCACCCAGAGACTTGGGTTCAAAAAGGATGGCGCATTCTCCATTGATCACTCGAGATAACTTGCCACAATCACTCCAATTCATCTGTTCGAAGACTTTGTTATTGCTTAGCAGGGTTTTGAAACTGCCTTCGTTCCCTACCCTTGATACCACGATAAAGTCATCAAACTTAATGTATTTTTTGAGCACGAACTCGAGACTGGAGAATATCTTATATATGTTACTTGCCTTACTGATCGCAGAGATGGTTGATAAGATCACCCTGTTCTCTTCAGCCAGCTTTCGCTCACGGGCTTTTAGTTTTTGCAGTTCAATACGTGCTTCTTGCAGCGCTTCTTGACCTTCAGAACCCATTACTTTTTCAACCTATAAAACGTTGCAGACGATACCATTAAATTCCCGTGTGCATTCTCGCCACCAGAGAGCCTGCCTTGTTCACCAAACGTAAATGGACATATGTATGGGAGCCCATTAAGTGCTTGATTTATTTGGTCACAAACCTCATCCATATCTTGTTTAAGGTTCAACATTGGGCCTGCACAAAAGATATTGATCGCCCCTAGTTTCTCTTCAAGATCCATGTCGTTGTAGTATGAGGAGTGAATGATATTCGCGGCGCGGCTAATCAACTGCTGCTTAGACCCTTGCATCAGGTAGATGGTGTCGCCTTCACTGATGTCTGTGAACAGCTCAATCCCATTACACTCCGTCTCTCTGATCGAATGAGACAATTTGAAATATGGGTAATCGTAAGAAGAGCCGACTTTCCTGCCTAATGGGTAGACTGACGACTTTTCGAATATGTAGCCATCATCACTGCCATCTAAGTGGAAATTAGTCCATTCGTTGTAAACGGTGACGGCTGGCCTGTGGTCTATCTCCAACAAAATTCGGTTTCTTACTTTGGTCACGGTGCCTGAATACCGCGTAGGCGTATGACCCGCGCTGAAAGAGGAATAGATGGACTGAGACGCAAACACTACCGTTAAAGACACACCATTTATAGACAGCGACTCTTCGGTGAAGATACTCCAATTTCCGGAAACCTGGTTGTCTGCAGCACTGCCACCAATAATTGGCACTTCAGTACCAAATTTCTTATCGATAGCCGCCATCACCTTTTCTTCGTTACCCGGTGTGGAATGCAGCAAGATAAGATCAGGAATTTCACCTTCTCGGTTGGCGTTCTTGAGTGCTTTGTCTATCGCGCTGAAGGTACTGCGGTCTATGGAGTCGCTGAAATGTTCGATTCCCGTACCATAGGCGTTGATCCCCGAGTCATGAATAATGAGGACGCCAATGACTGGACCAGAATGAAAACCAGTTTCGGTCATAATGCCGTGACAAGTAGTACAGCCATGTATGGGAGTGTTCGGGAGAGCATCTACGAAATATCTCTGCACAGCGAGTGTCGAATACTCTTCTGTGCAGTAGCAAATAAGACAAGCAATATCGTCAGGGTTTTCCACCCCGCTGAGCAACTCATCTACTGCGATTTTATCGTCTAGGGAGTAAGAGACTTTTGATAGAAATTTCATAGATTCTGGGTAACTTTATTAATGCTCTCTTTATAACACTTTAATGCATTGTGTTTCACTGATTTGGTACATGTTTCTATCAAAAGAACCGAGGTGTGCCCCAGTTTCTCTCAGTTACTCCTTAGAAAGGTTTACAGAAAACGTGCTCACCTGTTGTGGAAATGTAACCGTTATTGAGGAGGTCTTATCACTAGTTTGTAACAGCCAATTTGATGGTCCTTTTTCTTCCAGAATTCCGCTTTCATTATAGCTAATGATAAATTTGCCAGTTTTAGATGTTTCGATCGAATACCCTAGGTTATTGCTTGAAACTGAAATATTATGATTATCAATATCAAATTTACAAGGTTTTGAAACTATACAGTTTACTGTTTCGTTATTATCGTATGTTACTGTTCTCCAAGTAAATGCAGCTATTAAAACAACCAACATGACGATAATTTGAACAAGCCTGCCTTTTGTTAGCTTTTGTGCCGCCATTATAATCTTTACTCCTTGTTACAAAGTTCAAAGTTTTTAAATAAAAATCCAATTCCAGACCAAGCGTAAGGTTACTACTCTGTCATTGATTTGTTAATTCAAGTATAGTGTCGCGTTGAAAATGCCACTTTTTTTTAAAATCAGCAAGTGGAAATAAAGCCCTGAATAGGCTGAATTTCCTTTTCTAATTTGGGTGGCATTACGACGTGAGTCGTGTTGGAAGTAAAGTGTAGTAAATAAGAAATTGGAAGCATGCAAATGAGCCAAGAAAAGCAGCTTGAACAAAACTACAACTATACGGTCGTCCGTCAATTTACCCTAGTTACAATTTTGTGGGGTATTGTCGGTATGGGCGTTGGTGTTTTGATTGCCGCTCAATTAGTTTGGCCACAGCTAAACTTTGATACGCCGTGGTTGACGTACAGTCGTTTACGTCCCCTGCATACTAATGCGGTTATTTTTGCGTTCGGTACAAGTGCGCTGTTTGCAACATCATATTATGTTGTACAACGTACCTGTCAGACGCGTCTCTTTGGTGGCCCTCTCGTAGCCTTTACCTTTTGGGGTTGGCAAGCGATTATCCTGTCCGCTGCAATTACTTTACCGTTAGGTTTAACCTCTGGTAAAGAATACGCAGAACTTGAATGGCCAATCGATATTGCTATTACTCTTGTGTGGGTAGCTTATGCGGTCGTGTTCTTCGGAACCATGATTAAACGTAAGACATCGCACATTTACGTAGCAAACTGGTTCTTCGGAGCCTTCATTATCACGGTTGCCGTGTTGCACATCGTTAACAGCCTAGCTGTTCCTGTCTCTGCGTTTAAATCGTACTCGATTTATTCCGGAGCGATCGATGCAATGGTGCAATGGTGGTACGGACACAATGCGGTAGGCTTCCTATTGACAGCTGGTTTCCTAGGCATGATGTACTACTTCGTTCCTAAACAAGCTGGTCGCCCTGTTTACTCTTACCGTTTGTCGATTGTTCACTTCTGGGCTCTCGTGTCTCTGTATATCTGGGCTGGTCCTCACCACCTACACTACACTGCACTTCCTGACTGGACTCAATCTCTAGGTATGGTTATGTCTTTGGTTCTGTTTGCTCCATCTTGGGGTGGCATGATCAACGGTATTATGACTCTATCTGGTGCGTGGCATAAGCTTCGCTACGACCCAATCCTACGTTTCCTAATCGTTTCTCTATCATTCTACGGCATGTCGACTTTCGAAGGCCCAATGATGGCAATCAAAACGGTTAACGCACTATCTCACTACACGGACTGGACTATCGGTCACGTTCACTCTGGTGCGTTAGGTTGGGTTGCAATGGTTTCTATCGGTTCGGTTTACCACTTAGTTCCTAAACTATTTGGTCAAGAGCGTATGTACTCTGTATCCCTAATCAATGTTCACTTCTGGTTAGCAACGATTGGTACGGTTTTCTACATTGTAGCAATGTGGATCTCTGGCGTGATGCAAGGTCTGATGTGGCGTGCAGTTAACTCTGACGGTACATTAACTTACAGCTTCGTTGAATCTGTAGAAGCGTCTTACCCGTTCTACTTTGTACGTTTCTTAGGTGGTTTCATCTTCCTATCTGGTATGTTCTTAATGGCATACAACACGTACAAAACTGTTTCTGCACCTAAAGATAGCCTTAAAGCTATCCCTCAACCGGCTTAAGGAGATTTAGAATGAGCTCAAATTCAAATAATCGCCATGAGTTGGTAGAGAAGAATGTTGGCCTACTAGCGATTCTTATCGTTATTGCTATCAGTTTTGGTGCTTTAGTAGAAATTACCCCACTTATTTTCCAAAAGCAGACTACTGAACCGGTAGAAAATCTACGTGTTTACTCTGCTCTGGAAATGGAAGGTCGTGATATCTACATTCGCGAAGGTTGTAACGTATGTCACAGCCAAATGATTCGTCCTTTCCGCTCTGAAACTGAACGTTACGGTCACTACTCTGTAGCTGGCGAAAGCGTTTGGGAACACCCATTCCTATGGGGTTCTAAGCGTACTGGTCCTGATTTAGCGCGTGTTGGTGATCGTTACTCTGATGAGTGGCACCGCGTTCACCTTATCGACCCTCGCGAACTTGTTCCTGAATCAAACATGCCTGGTTTCCCATGGCTTGCTGAGAATGTACTTGATGGCAAATTGACTAAACAGAAGCTTGAAATCTTCCGTAATCAATTTGGTGTTCCTTACACAGACGAACAAATTGCTAACGCTAAACAAGATGTTGAAGGAAAAACAGAGATGGATGCAATCATCGCTTACCTTCAATCGCTTGGCCACGCAATGAAATAAGGAATAATTATGGACATTATTACATTTCAAAGTGTTTGGACTGTTACTGTTTTTGCTTGTTTCATCGGCATCGTTTGGTGGGCTTTCGGTAAAAATCGTAAGTCGCGCTTCGACGAAGATGCAAACCTAGTGTTCGCTGATGAAGCACCTGCGAAAGATAAAAATCAAGGAGTGACGAAGTAATGAGTACATTCTGGAGTATTTGGGTAACAGTAATCACAATCGGTACATTGATTGGCTGTGCAGCCTTACTTCGTTGGTGTTCCAACGATAAAACAGGTGTAGAAGAAGGTCAGGATATGGGCCATGAATACGATGGTATTCGTGAGCTTAATAACCCGCTACCTAAATGGTGGACATACCTTTTCGTTAGCACAATTGTGTTTGCAGCTGTTTATCTAGCTCTATACCCAGGCCTTGGCAACTTTAAAGGTCTACTAGGTTGGACGAGTTCAAACCAAACAGTTCGTAGCGTAGAAGAGTCTCGCTCTGCAATCGCTGCTGCGCAAGCAAACAAACAGTTAGACGCATACGCGAAAGAGCTTGATGATGCAGACACCTACTTTGGTGAAGCATTCAGAAAGCTAGCTCACGACGAAAATGGTCTACGTTCCGTCCCTGACATTGCATCAGATGCTGATGCAATCAAAGTGGGCCAACGTTTGTTCCTACAAAACTGTTCTCAGTGTCACGGCTCTGATGCACGTGGTCAGAAAGGTTTCCCGAACCTAACTGATGACGCATGGTTATATGGTGGTGAACCACAAGCTATCGTTACTACCATCATGCATGGTCGTGTCGGTCAAATGCCAGGTTGGAAAGACGCTCTTGGCGAAGAAGGCGTAAAAGAAGTAGTTAGCTACACGCTTAGCCTTTCAGGTCGTAGCGTAAACGCACGTGAAGCAGAAGCTGGTAAAGCGCGCTTTGTAGTGTGTGCAGCGTGTCACGGTACTGATGGTAAGGGTAACCCTGCTGTTGGCGCCCCTGACCTGACTGACCGCGACTGGCTATTCGGCGATTCTCGCGCTGATGTGACGGAAACAGTCATGTACGGACGTTCTGGTGTAATGCCGGCTTGGAAGGACATCCTCGGTGAGGATAAGGTTCAGCTCGTCTCTGCCTACGTCTGGAGCCTCAGCAACTCAGATAAAGAGTAACATAATAATAACAGCCCCTTCTTAAGGGGCTGTCTTTCTTTTACAGTTATAACCTTAAGTGTTTGTAAAAATTAGTTTTATTTCATTGTATATATTGAGAATAATAATATGGAACAACCTTGGTATAAGCAGTTTTGGCCGTGGTTTTTGATCTTCCTAACCGTTGGCGTTTCTATGCTGACATTGGTTCGAGTCGCGATACTTACCAACCATTCAGTTAACGTTGTCACTGAAGATTACTATAAAAAAGGTAAAGGTATTAATGTCGACATTTCGAAAGTAAATGTTGCTAAAGAGCTTGGCCTGTCAGCTTCAGTTAGCGAGAAAGGTAACTCAGTTATCATTACCCTAGACAAAGGCAAGCTAGACCACTTCCCTGCTATTAGCGCAATGTTCGTGCACCGAACGCTGCCTGACCGTGATTTTACTCAGCTACTGACCGCTGATGCGAGAGGCAACTACACGTTGACTCTGGACCATGAAATGCAAGGTCCATGGTTTATTGAGCTTTCTCCGCATGATTCTGAATGGTTAGTGCAAGGTCGCATGAACTTCCCTATTGATACTCCTACTCAACTAACGAACTAAAGCTTATGTGTGAATCCTGTTATCACTGCGGTGAAGATGTACCAGCGGAAACGGATTTTAAAGTAGAAATCTTAGGATCGGTGCGACCTATGTGTTGTCCGGGTTGCGAAACCGTAGCCCAGACAATCGTTGATAGCGGTTTGGTCTCTTACTACCAATATCGTACCGCTCCAGCTGAAAAAGCGGATCTCGTGCCAGAGCAACTTCTGGCACTCAGTCATTACGACAACGAAGATGTTCAATTGGAGTTCGTCCGTAACTCTGAAAACACCTCTGAAGTGACATTGTCACTAGAAGGTGTATCTTGTGCTGCTTGTGCATGGCTTATTGAGAAGCAAGTCTCTTCAAAGTTAGGGGTTGTTAGTATTCGTGTTAATACCACGACTAACCGCGCCCTGCTCAGTTGGGACAACACTCAGACGAAACTGAGCGAGCTGTTGTCTTCAATCCATACCCTAGGCTACAAAGCCGCACCTTTTGAGGCTGATCAACAAGAAGCCGCCTATCATCGTTCGATGAAGAATTATCTCTATCGTCTTGGTATTGCTGGTTTAGCAACCATGCAGGTCATGATGCTGGCTGTGGCGCTTTATCTTGAAGTCTTTGGTAACCTTGAACCCGAATTCAAAAGCTACTTCCGTTGGGTGAGCTTAATCTTCGCAACGCCGGTTCTGCTCTACTCTGCATTGCCTTTCTATATCAATGCGTGGCGTAGTCTCAAAGGTCGAACATTGGGTATGGATGTACCTGTATCGATCGCTCTGTTGTTTGCTTACGTTGCAAGTTTGGTCGCAACGGTGACTGAAAAAGGTGAAGTCTTCTTCGAATCTATCTCGATGTTTACCTTCTTCCTACTGCTTGGTCGTTTCCTTGAAATGCGCGCTCGTCGTAAAGCAGCCGCCGCTAGTGGTAACCTGCTTAAGCTTGTTCCTGCTATGGCAACAACGTTAGATGGCGAACAAGTTCCGGTAAAAACCTTAAAAGTTGGCGACCAAATTCGCGTGCTACCGGGTGAACACATTCCTGCCGATGGCAAAGTATTGTCTGGCAGAATTCATATCGATGAATCGATGCTGACTGGCGAATCTATCCATGTGGTCAAAAACGAAGGCGATACCGTCTTCGCTGGCACATTGAATGGTGATGAATCATTTGAATTGGAAGTAATGACGTCAAAAGCGGATTCGGTGATTTCCAACATCGTTCGCCTGCAAGACGAAGCGCAATTGTCTAAACCCCGCATTGCAGAAATTGCTGATGTTGTGGCTCGATACTTTGTTGCGGTGATCTTAATCATCTCATTCGGTACTTGGTTTTACTGGCACCAAACACGACCAGAAGACGCTTTCTGGATCATGCTTTCGGTATTGGTAGCAACGTGTCCTTGTGCTCTGTCACTGGCAACACCGACGGCGATTACTTGTTCAACGTCTCGCATGGGTAACTTCGGTATTTTGCTGCGCAAAGGCCACGTATTCGAAACCTTGTGCAAAGTGAATCACTTGATCATCGATAAAACAGGTACATTGACTGAGGGTGATATTCGTATCAGCCAAGTTGAAACCTTCGCTGAACTTGATAAAGACACTTGTCTCAAAGTAGCGGCGAGCCTGGAACAACACGCTAACCACCCTATCGCTAAAGCGTTTAAGACTCATATTTCAGATGATATCGAAGTAGAGTCAGTTAATAACGTGATTGGTTCAGGTATCACTGGTGAGTGGAATGGCCAAGAAGTTGCGATTGGTAGTAGTGAATTCATTCTAGGTGAAGCTCAACCATCGGAAAGCAACGGCATTTACTTGTCGATGGCGGGTCGTCATATCGCTACATTTACTTATGAAGATCCAATCCGTAAAGAAAGCATCGAGTTTATTAAGCAATTTAAAGAAGCGGGCATCAAAACAACTCTGCTTACTGGCGATTCTTTGATTAACGCGAAGCCTGTTGCTGAAGAGATAGGTATTACCGATATTGTTGCTAACGCGAAACCTGAAGATAAACTTGCTTACCTGAACTCTCGAGATGCAAGTGACATTACCATGATGGTTGGCGATGGTATTAACGATGCCCCTATTCTTGCGGGTGCCCACCTTTCAGTCGCTATGGGCGGCGGAACCGATGTGGCTAAAGCCTCTGCGGATATGGTGTTACTAGGTGATAAGCTTGATAGATTACTTAAGTCGCGTACTTTGGCATTAAAAACGCGTAAGATAATCCGTGAAAACCTAGCTTGGTCATTAGGATATAACTTACTTATCCTTCCATTGGCTGTCGCGGGTTTGGTTGCTCCATACATTGCCGTTGTTGGCATGTCTGCCAGCTCTATTATTGTTGTGTCTAACTCGTTAAGGCTTTTAAAAGAGCAAGGTAAATAATGGAAAGTTTATACATCCTGATTCCCATTGCGATTGTTCTGGTGTGCATCGCTGTTGGTATTTTTCTATGGGCGGTGAAGAGCGAACAGTTTGAAGACCTAGAACGTCAAGGTCACAACATTCTGTTTGATGAAGACGAAAAGGCTCACAACCATTCTGATAGTAAACCTGCCAAGAATGAGAAAGCTAACGGCGAGAGCCAAACTAACGTAGACAAAAAGAACGATGACGCCTGATTGGATCGGAGCCTTTGTTGTTGGATTGATCGGCGCAGGTCACTGCATGGGAATGTGTGGTGGTATTGCGTCGCTTCTTTCGATTGGCAACAGTAAACCTTCCCCTGTTATTCCCCTACTTTATAACCTAGGGCGCTTGCTAAGTTATGCCGTGATTGGCGGTGTGATTGGCGGTGCAATCTCTTCGATAGGTCAGCTAAGCGATTTTAACGCTCTGCTAGGTTGGCTGCGATTATTTGCTGCTGGCTTCATGATCGTCTTAGGGTTGTATATCGGTAAATGGTGGTTCGGCTTGTTGTTCTTTGAAAAAGCCGGGCAGAAACTATGGCGCTATATCTCTCCTTTAGGTAAATCATTTCTACCCTTGAAGCACCCTAGCCATGCTTTGCCGTTTGGCTTTATTTGGGGTTGGCTACCATGTGGCTTAGTTTACTCAATGCTTACGTGGGCGGCCGTATCAGGAAGTTGGTACAACGGTGCCGGTATCATGCTTGCTTTCGGTTTAGGTACGCTTCCAGCAATGCTCACAGTAGGCATGGGCGCTAATTTCCTCAAAAAACTGCAACAAGCTGACTTATTTCGCCAATTAGGCGCAATTTTAATCCTCCTTTACGGTTTCTATACCGGATATATGGCATTGCAGCTCATTATTTATACCGTATAGGTAACCTTTAAATCCGGTTTTTTTACTACCCAACTGGATAAAGGAATGCTAAAATATTGACGTATATCAAATAGTGAAAGATTGTTATGATTTCTGAAAAGCCTGTGACGAAACGTGTTCAGTCTGGTGGCTGTGCGATCCATTGCCAGGATTGTAGTATTAGCCAGCTCTGTATTCCGTTTACTTTGAATGAATCTGAACTCGATCAACTTGATCAGATCATTGAGAGAAAAAAGCCTATTCAAAAAGGCCAAGAGTTATTTAAAGCTGGTGACGAGCTTAAATCTCTATATGCTATTCGCTCTGGAACGATCAAGAGCTACACGATTACTGAGCAAGGTGATGAGCAGATTACTGCGTTCCACCTAGCGGGCGATCTTGTTGGCTTCGATGCGATTACTGGTGACCAACACCCTAGTTTCGCACAAGCGCTAGAAACTTCTATGGTATGTGAAATCCCATATGAGATTCTTGATGACCTATCAGGAAAAATGCCTAAATTGCGTCAGCAAATTATGCGCCTGATGAGTAATGAGATTAAAGGTGACCAAGAAATGATTCTGCTTCTTTCTAAGAAGAACGCGGAAGAGCGCCTCGCTGCATTCCTTTACAACCTTTCTACTCGCTTCTCTCAACGTGGCTTCAGCCCGCGTGAGTTCCGCCTAACGATGACTCGTGGCGATATTGGTAACTACCTTGGTTTGACTGTTGAAACAATTAGCCGTCTTCTAGGCCGTTTCCAAAAAGCAGACATCTTGAGCGTTAAAGGCAAATATATCACTATCGAAGATCACGATGCGTTGATGGAACTTGCTGGCGTTTCAAAAGAATAGTCTAGATATCAATGATGTAGTTCAATAATGAGCTACATCATGTTTCTCTCTTAAAACCTCTTATATTTCTCTTAATCTCTCCATAACTACGCTACATTATTTATATGTTCGGTCTGAAAAGTAGGCTTAGTTATGAGTATCTATAACAAAATTTTAGTTGTCGCAGACATTAATCACGATGAGCAACCTGCTCTAGTTCGTGCTATCCAACTTGCTAAGAAAAGCACCTCAACAAGCCACATCACTTTCTTTTTGTCGATATACGACTTCTCGTATGAAATGACATCTATGCTCTCTATCGATGAAAGAGACGCAATGCGCAAAGGCGTAATTCATCAACGCGAAATTTGGATGAATAAAGTCGCAGAACCTTACCTAGATGATTCTATTGAATTTAATGTACAAGTGGTTTGGCACAACCGCCCATACGAAGCGATCATTGCCGAGGTTTACAGTGGTGAGCACGACATCTTAATCAAAGGCACGCGTAAGCACGATACCTTGGAATCTGTCATCTTTACTCCAACCGATTGGCATTTATTGAGAAAGTGCCCTAGCCCAGTGCTATTGGTTAAAAACGATTTCTGGCCAGATCACGCGAAGATTTTTGCTTCAGTTCATGTAGGTTCTGAAACAGAAGCTCATTTAGAGCTTAACGATACGATGGTCGACAGATTGCTAGAGATCACCGGTCGTTTGGATGCGGAACCGTTCTTGGTGAATGCCTACCCTGTGACACCTGCGAATATTACCATTGAACTGCCAGAGTTTGACCCAACGTCTTATACTGACGCGGTTCGTGGTCATCACTTAACGGCAATGAAAGCATTGCGCCAGAAGCACGGTATGTGTGAAGAACAAACTGTGGTTGAGCAAGGCTTGCCTGAAGATGTTATTCCTCGCGTCGCTTCTGAAAATAACGCTGCGATGGTGATTCTGGGTACAACGGGTCGTACTGGCTTGTCTGCCGTATTTATTGGTAATACAGCGGAACATGTTATCGACAAGATTAACTGTGATGTGTTGGCTCTTAAACCGTCTGGTTACGTCAGCCCACTAGACCCTAACCTTTCGAAAGGTTAGGTCAGGGATAGTTTAACTTATAAAAAAACGCCTCAAGCATTGCTTGAGGCGTTTTTGTTTGTCTGTTGTAGGCGCATCTATTGCTCTACAACGATTATTCTTATTATACGTTCGTTACGTCGATGAACATTGACTCATCGATGTTAGAAGATGAAATTTCAGCTTGTTCGAATTCGTACGCTTTGCGGTCTTCACTACGGTCTAGTGGAAGGTTCACGAAGTCAAACAGCTCGCGGTCAGCCAGTTGGCTTGGACTTACGTTCTGGATTGACTTGAAGATCTTCTCAACACGACCTGGCGTTTTCTTATCCCAATCAATTAGCATCGCTTTAATGTTCTGACGCTGTAGATTCTCTTGAGAGCCACATAGGTTACAAGGAATGATTGGGAACTCTTTATGTTCTGCGTATTTGATTAGGTCCGTTTCACGACAGTAAGTCAGTGGACGAATAACAACGTTACGACCATCATCTGAACGAAGCTTTGGTGGCATAGCCTTTAAGCGCGCACCGTGGAACATGTTTAGGAACATGGTCTCAACGATGTCGTCTAGGTGGTGACCCAGAGCGATCTTAGTTGCACCAATCTTCTCTGCGAATGAGTACAAAGTACCACGACGAAGACGAGAACATAGGCCACACGTTGTTTTACCTTCTGGCACTTTCTCTTTAACCACTGAATACGTGTCTTTATCTACGATGTAGTAAGGAATGTTCAGCGTTTCAAAGTACTCAGGAAGAATGTGTTCAGGGAACCCAGGTTGTTTTTGATCTAGGTTTACTGCCACAACATCAAATTTGATCGGTGCTGCTTCACGTAAACGTAGCAAAATATCTAACATCGCAAATGAATCTTTACCGCCACTAATACATGCCATTACTACGTCATTCTCTTCGATCATGTTGTAGTCGATGATGGCATTTCCAACATTTCTTCTCAGACGTTTCTGAAGTTTGTTGAATTCAAGTGTTTCTTTTCTATTATCGTTTTGGTTCATTGCGACTCTCACACCGTCGTATTACCGACTGTAGATTGCTAGTGGGACTGTTTTAGGGCGTGGATTATACGGATTTTTATTTGATGTTGAAATAGTAACGGCCGGATAAACAAGCTGAGTAATAGAAAGATTCTGCTTTTATTGTTCGATAAGCGCCTAAACGGCAGAGAAACGCGGCTTCACAAGCTCTCGGTTGGTATCATAGATAAAGAAAAGCAGCCTGCTCTAATTCGATCAGGCTGCTTTAAGATATGTCATGAAAGTTTGGAGACTGATTCTGCTAACAATAATTCCTTTAAAAATTATTGCGCGGGAATGTACGGCAATACGCGAACTGTTGGTTCTGGTAACGTGATGCTGTCACTTCCATTCAGTTCTTCTAAGGTGAATTTCGCTCGCCCTTCTTTGATTGGTAGTTGCTTGCCGTTTGAAAGCTCTATGTTGCCTTCAAGCTTATTAGCGAATTCCAGCGTTAACCCTTGGATATCAGGCGTGAACCAACCAGAGAACATACCGCTGACATCTTCAAGCATCGCCTGCATCTGTGGTAATAGGTTTTCTAGTTGAGTTACTTCTACTGTGCCAGCTAAAGGCTCTTGAGTCATCACGACCAAAGAATACGCACATTCTTGTTCTTGAGTTTGTACAAAGATAAGAGGGTTTGCTGAACGAAGGTTTTGATCTACCGGTAGAAGCAGTTCATTGGCTGGAGAGACTTTTAGCTCTTCGTAGTGCTCTTCTTTTTCCATCCAAGCTTTGCTGATGTGACAGGTTTGCTGAGCTTGTTGATCAACAAAGAAGACCGCAACTTTGACATCATCATGCCCTTCTTTGGTGTTGTTTTTCAGCTGAGTATAAAGCTTAGAATACGTGAACATGTATTCTTGCGCTGTAGCAGGAAGAGAAACCCCAAGGCTTAATGAGGCTAATAAAGCGAGTGCTGTCTTTTTCATTATTATAATCTTGTCGAAGTTGAGCGTTTATAAATAGAAAGAGCAGCCAATGAGCTGCTCTTTTTGTGATATTACTTGGTATAAGCCGACTATCGAAGGCAACCAAGTTGGTATCAAAATGAGTTACTTTTTCCAGTATACCTCGTTGTGACGGATCATAGCTTGTAAATCAGTCACATAGTCGGAACCTCTCTCAGAATATTTTAACAAGCCATTGGTGAGCTCTGTCGCCGTTGCGGTTGTTAAAAGATCATCACCTTGCGCATCAAGTTTTGCACGAATCACTCTTAGATCGGCGTAAGCACGATTACGATTAAGGTTCATGAAATACCGATGTACGGATTCTTGGCTTGAAGAGAATGTTGCGACTTCATGCGAGCTACCTTCGTTACGTTGTAGCGGAACAAGGCCACAACCTTTGGTGTAACACCAGTGTCCAAAATAGTTATTTGCTTTAGTGGCGAAACGAGATGTACCCCAAGCTGATTCATTGGCCGCCTGAGTTAACACAAGCGCTTCAGGTAGCACGTTCACGCGGTTAAGCATCTCTGTCAGCCATACTTGATCTAAACCTTCACTAGGTACAGGCAAGCTGTATAACTTCCCTAACCTTTTCGCATAAGACGCGTCTTCAGAATCAATACTGCTTAAACCGGACTCAGAGAGCTTAGTTAAAAACGCGCGTTCTTTGGTGATACGTTTGTTTTCGATATTGATACTTGGACGTAGGAACGAAAAGAAGGTGTCCTTTTTCTCATTCACATCTTCGATGGCCGCAAAGTTCGGTGTGCTCGAAGAAACCGTCAAGTCACCAAACTGGTCAGCTGAATTGGAGCTCTGTTCTGTCGTACGTCGACGCTCTTCTTCTTGGTAAATATAAGGACCAATCATTGAAATAGAGCCAACAAGAGCCAGTGCCGTCACTTTAAGCGCAAGTGATTTGCTTGTGCTTGCCTGTGTGTCTTTATGCATCGAACACCTGTGGGTTTTTGTTATTGTCGTCGTTATTGCTATCGTTGTTATCGTCATCGCTCTTTGGACGATCTGAAGCAATCAGTTTCAACTTGATGCCAAACATTTCACGGTAAAGGATTCCTTTCACGTGGAAGAAGAACGGAAGAACGAAGATTAAGCCAATGCCGTACATCATTGCCGCGACGATGAACATCAGCATTACTAATAGGTAGATAGAAGCAACGGTGAAGATTTTTTTGTTGACAGCACGCAGAGAAAGCAGCAGCGATTGCATTGGCGGCACTTTCTTATCACAAATCAGCAGAATCGAATGGCTGAACGCCAGTGAGAAGTAGATAGACAAGAACGGCAGAATCATACCTGCGATGCCTTGAAGCATTAGGCTAAACAAAGTCACTAGAATAACCGGAACCGTAAACTGCAAACCTTTACCGATGTGGCGTACTTTGGTTTGTAGGCCAGCGGCGTGGCTCATTGCCATTAAACAGATACCGGCATAGATAGGCGCGCTGATCACTTCATAGCTAAAGTTCGCAATAAAAATCGATTCAACGATTTGTGGCGTGAACGACTCTGGGTCGATAACCGCATCCAAGATAACCGCAGGATCACCAAGCTGTAGTTTTAGTGCGATATAAAAGATAGCGAGCTGCACAAACATCAAAGCAATAATCGCTGGGGAAAACGAAAGAAAGTGACTTATCGTATGTTTCCAAGCTTCTTGGAATACAGCCGTTGCTTTGAGCTCATAATCGCCAGAAAGTGCACGGTTGATACTACCGCCCAAATTAAAATCTTTTTCGATGTCGTTGTTCATATTGATACCTAGGTGTGCCGATTAAGCGAAGCCACCTAACTTATTGATAAAAAATTACCTTCATTATACTCATATGTCGGATACAAACTAAAATATGAATCTGTAACAAGGCTTGCTTTTGCGTCTTGATGGTTAATAATTAGACACTTGTTAGGGTGTAAACCCAGTAAATAACAGTATGGTAAAGGATGTTTACTTTTACCTGCGAAATTTTTTATCTTCGAAAGGTAAAAAATGCTTTGAATTCACGTTTTTGGTGATTATGATGCGCGCCTTAAAGGTGTATAGCAACAGGTCTCAAATAGAACCAAGGTGGAGAAAAACAGACGTTGAACGCTAAAAAATCAGTAGGAAAGCCAGTAGTACAGCTAACTGGCATCAGTAAAAGTTTCGATGGTAAGGAAGTCATCGGCAATCTGGATTTAAACGTAAATCATGGTGAGTTTCTCACGATTTTAGGCCCATCAGGTTGTGGTAAAACAACCGTGCTAAGAATGATTGCGGGTTTTGAAACGGCAGATAGTGGTCAAATACTATTAGCTGAACAAAACGTAACCCAAGTTCCTGCTGAACAAAGGCATGTAAACACTGTATTCCAAAGCTATGCCCTATTCCCGCATATGACCGTTTTCGACAATGTGGCATTTGGCTTACGCATGCAGAAAGTTCCAAACAGCGAGATTGAACCTCGTGTAATGGATGCTTTGAAAATGGTGCGCCTAGAACAAATGGCACAACGAAAGCCACACCAGCTATCTGGTGGTCAACAGCAACGTATCGCAATCGCTCGTGCTGTCGTTAATAAGCCTAAAGTTCTTTTGTTGGATGAATCTCTATCTGCTCTGGATTACAAACTACGTAAACAGATGCAAATCGAGCTGAAACAATTACAACGCCAAATTGGTATCACGTTCATTTTTGTAACGCATGACCAAGAAGAGGCGCTGTCTATGTCTGACCGTATTATTGTTATGCGTGATGGCGTGATTGAACAAGACGGAACACCAAGAGAGATCTACGAAGAGCCTAAGAACCTATTTGTAGCGCGTTTCATTGGTGAAATTAACGTATTCGAAGCGACAGCGAAATCTCGTCAAGATGAAAAACGCATTGTTGCGACAATCGAAGGTGAAGAGTCCATTATCTATCACGATAAAGACGTAACACCGGGTCAAAAACTGCAAGTATTGCTTCGACCTGAAGATCTTCGAATCGAAGAAATTAAAGAGTCAGAGCAACGCGGTATTGTTGGCCACATTGTCGAGCGAACCTATAAAGGCATGACATTAGATTCAGTCGTAGAACTTGAATCTGGTATGCGTGTCATGGTTAGCGAATTCTTCAACGAAGATGACCCTGATGTTGATCACTCACTGGGCCAAAAAGTTGCAGTAACTTGGGTTGAGAGCTGGGAAGTGGTATTAGAAGATGAGCAAGAAGTTTAATTTACAAAACGCAATTGTTGCTTTAATCACAGGTTGGTTAGTGTTGTTCGTGATGATTCCAAACATCATGATCATTGGTACTAGCTTCTTAACTCGTGATGAAGCGAACTTGATCGAGATGACCTTCACTCTCGATAACTACGTGCGTTTGGCTGACCCGCTGTATTTTAAAGTGTTGATGCACTCTTTCTATATGGCAATTGTCGCAACCCTACTTTGTTTGATTATTGGTTACCCATTCGCTTACATCGTGGCAAAAATGCCGGCGAAGTGGCGTCCAATCATGTTGTTCCTAGTGATAGTACCATTCTGGACGAACTCTTTGATTCGTACATACGGATTAAAAATTGTACTGGGTACGCAAGGTGTCTTGAACAAAAGCTTGTTAGCGTTAGATATCATTGATAAACCGCTACGTATCATGTACTCAGAAACCGCAGTAATGATCGGTTTAGTGTACATCCTACTTCCGTTTATGATTCTGCCGCTGTATTCAGCGATTGAAAAACTGGACGATACGTATTTAGAAGCGGCTAAAGATTTAGGTGCGAACAAACTGCAAACGCTATTGAAAGTGGTACTACCACTAACAATGCCGGGCATTATTGGCGGCTGTTTGTTAGTGCTACTGCCAGCGTTAGGTATGTTCTACATCTCTGACCTATTAGGCGGAGCTAAGAACCTATTGATTGGTAACGTGATTAAGAGCCAAGTGCTCAACGCTCGAGACTGGCCGTTTGGCGCAGCGACGAGTATCGCACTGACCATGGCAATGGCTGTGATGCTGTATGCCTACTACCGAGCAGGTAAGCTATTGAACAAGAAAGTGGAGCTAGACTAATGGGGCGCACAGTTAAGTTCAGCTTTATGGCGCTGGTATACGCCTTTCTATACCTACCTATTATCGTATTGATCGCTAACTCGTTTAATGCCAATAAGTTTGGTATGAAATGGGGTGGCTTCACCACTAAATGGTATGACGCGCTTATTAACAACGACAGCCTAATGCAGGCTGCGTGGCACTCGATCAACGTAGCGGTGTTCTCAGCAACAGCCGCAACGATTGTCGGGAGCCTTACAGCAGTAGCCCTATTCCGTTACCAATTTAAAGGTAAAGGCATCGTAAATGGCATGCTGTTCATCGTAATGATGTCTCCAGATATCGTAATGGCGATTTCGCTTCTTGCGCTATTCTTGGTAATGGGTGTTCAACTTGGGTTCTTTACCCTACTTGCTGCTCACATTACCTTCTGTCTACCGTTTGTTGTAGTAACGGTATACAGTCGCTTGAATGGCTTTGATGTGAAGATGCTAGAAGCAGCAAAAGACTTAGGTGCAAGTGAATGGACGATTCTAAAACAGATCATTCTGCCTCTTGCTAAGCCCGCGGTTGCTGCGGGTTGGTTATTGAGCTTCACTCTGTCTTTGGACGATGTAATCATTAGCTCTTTCGTAACCGGCCCAACGTATGAAATCTTACCACTGAAGATTTACTCAATGGTTAAAGTGGGTATCTCTCCTGAGGTAAACGCCCTAGCAACAGTGATGTTAGTGGTGTCGTTAATACTGGTGATCATTTCTCAGTCATTAGCGAGAGAAAAAATCAAGTAAGTCTCCTACTCTATATAGAGACTGGCT
The DNA here is from genome assembly GCF_001691235.1 of Vibrio sp. ZF57. Taxonomy (NCBI): domain Bacteria; kingdom Pseudomonadati; phylum Pseudomonadota; class Gammaproteobacteria; order Vibrionales; family Vibrionaceae; genus Vibrio; species Vibrio sp. ZF57. Next base: position 80,430 of record NZ_MAKD01000127.1, read on the forward strand.
TGATTAAGAAGTTAAGAGACTTCAAGTTCAAAAAAAGTGTTAATCATAAACAGAATGGTAAATTGCCATTCTGTTTTTCTATCTACTGCCTTCGGGCAACGTTTAGTTTGGAGCTAACGTCAATGAAAAAATGGGCTACTCTATTAGCTGGTAGTGCATGTGCGCTTTCAATGTTATCTGCACCATCATTTGCAAAAGATAACAAAGAATTGGTATTCATGAATTGGGGACCTTACATCAACAGTGAGATTCTAGAACAGTTCACTGATGAAACTGGTATCAAGGTGATCTACTCGACTTACGAGTCGAACGAAACCCTGTACGCAAAGCTAAAAACACACAACAAAGGCTATGACCTAGTTGTGCCGTCGACTTACTTCGTATCTAAGATGCGTGACGAAGGTATGCTACAAAAGATCGACAAAACTAAGCTGAACAACTTCAAGAATCTAGATACTAACTATCTAGATAAGCCGTACGACCCAAGCAACGACTACTCTATTCCACACGTAGTTGCGATCACAGGTCTTGCTGTTAACACTGACATGTACGATCCAGAAGATTTCCAAAGCTGGGCTGATCTATGGAAGCCAGAGCTTGAAGGTCAACTGATGATGATGGACGACACTCGTGAAGTGTTCCACATCGCACTGCGTAAGTTAGGTTACTCTGGTAACACAACCAACGAAAAAGAGATCGACGAAGCGTACGCTGAGCTACAAAAGCTTATGCCAAACGTTCTAGTATTTAACTCAGACAACCCAGGCGCGCCTTACATGTCTGGTGAAGTCGGTCTTGGTATGCTGTGGAACGGTTCTGCTGCTGCAGCTCAAAACGAAGGTCTACCAATCAAACTGGTTTTCCCTAAAGAAGGCGGTATCGGTTGGGTTGATAACTTTGCGATTAGCTCTGGTGCGGTAAACGTAGAAGCAGCTCATAAGATGATTGATTTCCTACTTCGCCCTGAAATTGCTGAGCAAATTTCTCGTGACACAGGCTACCTAACGGCCGTTAAAGCGTCTAACGAGAAGTTCAAAGATAGCCCTGCGCTATTCCCATCGCAAGAAGACCTTGATCGTGTTGAATGGCAAGCTGCGGTTGGCGATAAGACAGTGAAGTACGAAGATTACTTCATGAAACTTAAAGCAGGTCAGTAATTTAGCTTATTATCTAACTGTGGCTAAGTAACCAGTTTACTTAACAGGTCAACGTAGATAATCAATAAGTTAAAAATAAGAATATCAATGAATAGGCAGCTTAGGCTGCCTATTTTATTATATCGCTGCTATAATATAGCGCGATTTTTCGAAATCCTTTACCTTGGGTTCACTACCCAGCTCCAAATCAAACAAATGAACGGAACAGTAATGAAAAAAACACTGTATACCGGCGCATTGTGTGCTGCTACTTTACTTTCTACACCCTCTTTCGCAGCTGACCAAGAACTGTATTTTTACAACTGGTCTGAATATATTCCAAATGAAGTACTAGAAGACTTCACAGAAGAGACGGGCATTAAAGTCTACTACTCAACTTATGAGTCTAACGAAAGCATGTACGCTAAGTTAAAAACTCAAGGTACGGGTTACGACTTAGTGGTTCCTTCTACTTACTTCGTTTCTAAGATGCGTAAAGAAGGCATGCTTCAAGAGCTTGATAAAACCAAGCTAAGCCACTTTGCAGATTTGGATCCAAATTACTTAGATAAGCCATTTGACCCAAATAACAACTACTCAATCCCATACATCTGGGGTGCGACGGGTATTGGTATCAACTCAGACATGCTAGACAAGTCTTCAGTTAAAAACTGGGGCGATCTGTGGGATACGCAGTGGGAAGGTCAACTGATGATGATGGATGACTCTCGTGAGGTTTTCCATATCGCTCTATCTAAACTGGGCTACTCTCCAAACACGACTAACCCTGAAGAAATCAAAGAAGCCTACGAAGAACTTCGTAAGCTAATGCCAAACGTATTGGTATTTAACTCAGATTTCCCAGCGAACCCTTACCTAGCAGGTGAAGTGTCTCTTGGTATGCTTTGGAATGGTTCTGCTTACATGGCACGCCAAGAAGGCGCAACGATTGACATTATCTGGCCAGAAAAAGGCGCTATCTTCTGGATGGACAGCCTAGCAATTCCAGCAGGCGCTAAGAACACTGAAGCGGCTCATAAGATGATCGACTTCCTTCTTCGCCCAGAGAACGCTGCGAAAATTGCTCTAGAGATCGGTTACCCGACACCAGTTAAAACCGCTTACCCTCTTCTTCCTAAAGAATTTGCTGAAGACAAGAACGTTTTCCCACCACAATCAGTGATGGATAACGGTGTGTGGCAAGATGAAGTTGGTGAAGCGAGCGTTATTTATGACGAGTACTTCCAAAAACTTAAAGTAAACAACTAAGTTATTGTTAGTTAAGAAGTTAAGTAAATAAAGCGGCGTAAGCCGCTTTATTTTTTCAGATTCAGAAACTGATGTGTGTTATTAAAGACAAGGCTTAGGCCGTTAAAGAACCTTTCTCTGTACATAATAACTCGCCAACCAGTTTAGGCACCTCGATACTCGCCTTGCCGTAGCGCTTCTCTTCAAATTCACTTTCAACCGCACTTGGTTCGAGGTTTATCTCGATAGTATGTGCACCATGCATTTTCGCATCGTGAACAAAGCCTGCCGCTGGATAAACAACACCTGAAGTTCCGATAGAGATAAACAGATCCGCTTCTTCCAGTGCGGAATAAATGTCGCCCATTCTTAGTGGCATTTCGCCAAACCAAACAATATGTGGACGCATTTGTGCAGGGATTTGGCAGCAATGACAAAGTTCACCCGTTTCAATATCGCCTTTGTGCTCTACAACTTGATTGGATTCACTGCAACGCGCTTTTAAAAGTTCACCATGCATGTGAATAATGTTGTTGCTACCGCCTCTCTCGTGCAAATTGTCGATGTTTTGAGTAATGATGGTAACTTTGCCATCAAGTTTGTCTTCGAGCTCTCCTAGCGCCTTGTGGGCTGAATTGGGCTGAATGCTCTCACTTTGCAGGCCGTGACGACGCTTGTTATAGAAGGCTTGTACCAAGTCAGGATCTTTTGCGAACCCTTCAGGCGTCGCTACATCTTCGATTTTGTGGTTTTCCCATAGCCCGTCTTGTGCTCGGAATGTTTGTATCCCCGACTCTGCAGAGATGCCAGCGCCAGTAAGAATTACGATATTTCGATATGGGAAATGCATATAACGTCCTTTTAGATATGTCACTTTGTAACAGCTTAGCACTGTTCAAATTCCAACAATAGTTTTGGGGATTAGACCATAGTCTTAGGCAACTGAATTCATTGGCTACTTGTGACATAACTCGCTTGATAGTTGTGGTTGTTGTTACTCAAATTCTCTGTTTTGCTATCCATAGAAACAAAAAAGCGACCGAAGCCGCTTAGTTCTGTTCAACAGTTGTCTACTTGATGTGCTTTACCCCACCAAGTGAACAACGTTAGTCTTCGTTGATAGAAGAGATCTTATGGATAGAAAGATCCGCACCGTTGAATTCATCTTCTTCACTTAAGCGTAGGCCTGTTAGTTTGCTCAACACACCGTATACGATTAACGCGCCGACGAAAGCAACAGCAACACCTGCGACTGTACCAATCAACTGAGAAGCAAAGCTCACGCCGCCTAGACCCCAGAAAGCTTGTTGGCCGAAGATACCAGCAGCAACGCCACCCCAGGCACCACATACGCCGTGTAGAGGCCATACACCCAGTACATCATCGATCTGTGTTTTGTTTTGCATATAAGTAAATAGGTAAACAAACAGCGCACCTGCCACAGCGCCCGTCACCAAAGCGCCAAGTGGGTGCATCAAATCTGAGCCCGCACAGATAGCGACGAGACCAGCCAAAGGACCATTGTGGATGAAGCCCGGGTCATTTTTACCTGCAATTAGAGCCGCAAGAATACCGCCAACCATGGCCATGAGAGAGTTCATTGCCACGAGACCGCTGATGCCATTGATCGCTTGAGCTGACATCACGTTAAAGCCAAACCAACCCACACATAAGATCCAAGAGCCTAGTGCTAAGAATGGGATATTCGATGGTGCGAAGTTGGTGTGTTTGCCTGCACGGATTCGACCTTTACGCATCCCTAAGAAGTAAACTGCGACCAAAGCAATCCAACCACCTACGCCGTGAACCACTACCGAGCCTGCGAAGTCATGGAACACGTAACCAAACTGACCTTCTAGCCAATCTTGGAATCCAAAGTTGCCGTTCCAAATGATGCCTTCAAAAAATGGATAGATGAAACCAACCGTAAACAGTGTCGCAATCAAAATTGGATAGAAACGAGCACGCTCTGCGATACCACCAGAAACAATCGCAGGAATTGCCGCTGCGAATGTCATTAGGAAGAAGAACTTAACCAGTTCATATCCGTTGCCTTGCGAAAGTGTTTCTGCGTCTGCAAAAAAGTGTGCACCGTAAGCAACCCAGTAACCGATAAAGAAGTAAGCAATGGCGGAGACACCAAAGTCGGAAAGGATCTTAACCAGCGCGTTGACTTGGTTCTTCTTTCGAACGGTACCGACTTCTAGAAATGCAAAGCCAGCGTGCATCAAGAAAACCATGATGGCGCCGAGTAATAGGAATAAAGTATCTGAACTTTGGGTAAGGGTTTGTACTGCACTATGAACTTGAGTCACCGTTTCACTCATTAAAGCATTCTCCTTCGCTTTATCTGATTTGCACTGATATCGTGCGATTCAATGTTGTAATTAATTAAAGACTCAACAGTGAACGCAAGATGCGTTCCAAGTGTGTGGTGTAATTTTCGTGCAACAGTTTTTGCTTTTAACTTACTGATTAATTGATAATAAATTTATCGGTGCACTTTCTTGGTTCTTAATGAGCGTGAAAATGGAAACAGGAATTGCACCAATTAAGGGAGTTGCACCATATTGAAGCGGTCAATACTATGCTTCATTAAGTTTCGTTGCTGATTAGAAACAAAAAGCCCAATGACCGAAATCATTGGGCTTTCAAAAGGACTATTGTGCTAGATAATTCGCTATCTAGTGAGCCGATACTCGACTACAAGTTTGGACCTGTTGTCGGGTTTTGCGGTAGGTTTTGACTTAAACGCTGCATACCTTGATACATACGAATAAACCAAACCACAATCGCAACACCACCAAGCAACATGCCTACATACGGGATGTAGTAAGCGATGTCATCGATAATGTGGTTTTGATACCAGTAATCGTTCACACCAATCAACACCCCATTAGAGGTCGCTACCGTCACGATAAGCACAACAAAGAACGTCAGGTTCAAGAAGAACGAGCGAATCAAGCCGTAGTAATGGGTATCCACTACTTCGCCGTCTTCACCTTTATCTAAACGATAGCCCGCGTAGATGATGGCAATTACACCAGAGAGAAGACAAGTAAATGGTGTAAAACAGCTGAGGATGTAAGCAACCCAAATACCTTTATGAGGTTTGTTCATTCTTATTCACCCCTTCACTTTTCTCTGTTGCTGCGTTAGCGCTTTGTTCAACGCCGTTTTTCTCTTGTTCCATCACTTCTTTGTACCAAAGGTCATGGTGCTCTTTTGCCCAAGTTTCATCAACTTCGCCTGTTACCATGCCTTCTAGTGCGCCTTCCATACCGAACAAGCCGATGTAGATGTGGAACACGAAACCACAGATAAGGATCAAAGCAGCCAACATGTGGACTAGGTTTGAAAGCTCCATATCACGACGCGTTTGACCGAAGATTGGGAAGTCTAAAACCAAGCCACTGATCGCAGCCACACTACCCATTACAATCAATAGCCAGAACAGCGCTTTCTCACCCGCGTTGGAAAACTCTGCAGATGGATGAGAACCTTTATGTTTCCCGACCATACCACCTAGTTTCATGAACCACTGGATATCGACCATCTTGAAGATAGACTTGCGCCACCACTTGATAAGAACAGCCATCAACAGCACATAGAAAATTGGGCCGATGTAGTTGTGGTATTGCTTAGCTAGTAGAACGATGAAGCCCCACAGATCCGTTGGAATGTACGGCTTCAAGAAGTGCTTACCGTAAACCAACATCAAACCACTGAACGCCAGTGTTAAGAAGGTAAACGCCATACTCCAGTGCAAGGCACGGTCTAGTCGAGACCAACGTTTGATCTTACGGCCTGTTCTTGGCGCGCTTAGCATTAGCGGGCCAATCACAACGTACATTAGAGTAACGAAAGCAATACTGCCAAAGATAGCGACAGCACCGGCTGGTGACATCCACTTCTCTTTCAATATGTACCACGCTTGACCTGGGGTACTGATCAACACACCGTGCTCAGCCGATTGAGATGTGGTGTAACCTTCTTCACCGTTTCTTACTTGTCGCCAAAAATCAGCGCCAGCAAGTTGTGTGATTTCTCTTTCAGCAGAGCTCGATTGAGTTTGTGATGAGTTCGTCTCAGATGCATGACTCAAAGGAGACAGCATTGTTAGTGCTGCCAACATTGGCAGCACAACAAGGAAGAGACGCTTAAACATTGTAAGCATATGTCTCTCCTAACTAGCTCTTCATCGCATCGTAAGAAAGGTCATTGCCGTCTGTCCAGCCTGCACCCTTCGCACCACGTTCAACAACACGCTGGCGGAATACATCAGAGACTTTCTCTGCATCACCCGCTAGCAGTGCTTTGGTCGAACATAAAGAAGCACACATTGGTAGCTTGCCTTCAGCAATACGGTTCGCACCGTACTTCTGACGTTCTTCCACAGAACCTGGCTCTGTTTCTGGGCCGCCAGCACAGAAGGTACATTTGTCCATTTTACCGCGCTCACCAAAGGCTTCCTGTTTAGGAAATTGAGGTGCGCCAAACGGACAAGCAAACAAGCAGTAACCACAACCGATACACAGATCTTTATTGTGAAGTACGATGCCGTCTTCCGTATGTTCAAAACAGTCTGCCGGGCAAACTGCCATACAAGGGGCATCAGTACAGTGCATACACGCTACTGAGATAGAGTTTTCACCTGGTTCGCCATCGTTCAGTGTCACAACGCGACGACGTTGAATACCCCATTCCAGAGCATCATCATTTTCATTCTTACATGCAGTGACACAACCGTTACATTCGATACAACGCTTGGTGTCACAAAGAAATTTCATTCTAGCCATTTTAAGACTCCTTACGCTTTACGAATATTACAAAGGGTTACTTTCGTTTCCTGCATCAACGTGACAGGGTCGTAACCGTATGTGGTTGCTGTGTTAGCAGCTTCACCAATAACGTAAGGATCAGTGCCTTCTGGGTACTTAGAACGCAAATCTTCGCCTTGGAACTTACCACCGAAGTGGAATGGGATGAATGCCAGACCCGGTTTCACACGACGTGTAACCATCGCTTTCACCTTAATACGGCCCTTCTCTGCACCCTCAACCCAAACATCGTCACCGTCTTTAAAGCCAATGTCGTTTGCGTCTTTCGGGTTCACTTCAACAAACATCTCTTGTTGAAGTTCTGCTAGCCATGGGTTTGAACGGGTTTCTTCACCACCACCTTCGTACTCAACCAAACGACCAGAGGTCAGGATAATCGGGTATTCGCCAGATTTGTCTTGCTCTTGAATCGACTTGTAAAGCGTAGGAACACGGAAGATAGCTTCTTTGTCGTCCCACGTTGGGTAATCAGCAACTAGGTCGCGACGTGGCGTGTAAAGTGGCTCACGGTGCAGTGGTACACGGTCTGGGAATGTCCAAACAATCGCACGTGCTTTCGCATTACCAAATGGGATACAGCCGTGTTTAATTGCCACACGTTGGATACCACCTGAAACGTCAGTCTTCCAGTTTTTGCCTTCAGCAGCCGCTTTCTCTTCTGCAGTTAGATCATCCCACCAACCCAGTTGTTTCAGTAGTTTGTCACTGAACTCTGGGTAGCCGTCTTTGATCTCACAGCCTTTCGAGTAGCTGTCTTCTGCCAGTAGGCTTTGACCTTCAAACTCAACACCAAAACGAGTACGGAAGTTACCACCACCTTCAGCAACCGTCTTAGACGTATCGTAAAGGATGTGTGTACCCGGATGTTTCATCTCTGGTGTGCCCCAACATGGCCAAGGTAGACCGTAAGTCTCGCCATTTGCTGGACCGCCTTCTGCTTCTAGAGACGTTTTGTGGAATGTGTGCCAATTCTGTTGGTGTTCTTTCAAACGCTCAGGGCTTTGGCCTGTGTAGCCGATTGTCCACATACCTTTGTTGAATTCACGTGTAATATCTTCAATCAGTGGTTGGTTGTTCTCAACACGGATGTTTTTGAACAGCTGATCAGAGAAACCAAGCTTCTTAGAAAGCAGGTACATGATTTCGTGGTCAGGTTTAGATTCGAATAGAGGATCAACAACCTTGTCACGCCACTGTAGAGAACGGTTTGACGCCGTTACACTGCCGTAGGTTTCAAACTGAGTCGTTGCTGGTAGCAGGTAAACGCCGTCGGTACGATCATTCATTACCGCTGCAACCGTTGGGTATGGGTCAACAATAACCATCATATCCAGCTTCTGCATTGCTTTTTTCATCTCTGGACCACGAGTCTGAGAGTTCACCGCGTGACCCCAGTAGAACATGGCACGGATGTTTTCGCGTTGGCGAATCTTGTCTTTGTCTTCAAGTACGCCATCAACCCAACGAGATACAGGAATACCTGCACTGTTCATTGGTTTTTGACCGCCGTATGCGTTGTCGTCGAAACGGCCTTTCACCCAGTCAAAGTCGATATCCCAAACTTTTGACCAGTGACGCCAAGAACCTTCAGACAAGCCGTAGTAGCCTGGAAGTGTGTCTGACAGTACGCCAAGGTCAGTTGCGCCCTGTACGTTATCGTGACCACGGAAGATGTTTGCACCGCCACCTGATTTACCGATGTTACCTAGCGCAAGCTCAAGTACACAGTAAGCGCGTGTGTTGTTGTTACCAGTCGTGTGCTGAGTACCACCCATACACCAAACGATACAACCCGGACGGTTTTCAGAAAGTAGTTTCGCGGTGTGGTATACGTCTTTTTCACTAACACCAGTTACGCGTTCAACTTCTGCTGGGTTCCACTTCGCGACTTCTTCACGGATCTCGTCCATGCCGAATACACGTTGTTTAATGAACTCTTTGTCTTCCCATTGGTTTGCAAAGACGTGCCATAACACACCCCAGATAAACGCAACGTCTGAACCTGGGCGAAGAGAAACATAGTGATCAGATTTCGCAGCAGTACGCGTACGACGAGGATCCGCAACAACGATCTTACAGTTGTTCTTCTCTTTCGCGATTAAGATGTGCTGCATCGCAACCGGGTGAGCTTCTGCTGGGTTCGAACCAATGAACAGCATCGATTTACAGTTGTGCATGTCATTGAACGAGTTTGTCATTGCACCGTAACCCCAAGTGTTCGCAACACCGGCTACTGTGGTTGAGTGACAAATACGTGCTTGGTGGTCAACGTTGTTGGTGCCCCAAAGCGAAGCCATCTTACGGAATGCATAAGCTTGCTCGTTACTGTGTTTCGCACTACCTAGGAAGTAAACTGAATCAGGGCCAGACTCTTTACGAAGTTCTAGCGCTTTGTTACCGATCTCTTCAATCGCTTGTTCCCAAGAAAGCTTCTTCCACTTACCGCCTTCCAATTTCATTGGGTACTTAAGACGACGTTCACCGTGGCCGTGCTCACGAAGTGCTGCACCTTTCGCACAGTGTCCACCAGCGTTGAATGGGTGATCGAATGCAGGCTCTTGACCTGTCCATACGCCATTTTGAACTTCAGCGTAGATACCACAACCCACAGAACAGTGAGAACAGATAGTACGTTTCACTTCTGTTTTCGCTTCTGGATCGACTGATTTAGCCTGTGCTTTCTTCATCATACCTGGTGCAAATAGACTTGCGCCTACCACTGCGCCACCAGCAGCTAATGAAGTGTTTTTCATGAAGGCACGTCGAGACACACCTAGCTGATTGGTTTCTTTGCTCACACTATCGGAGCGTTTGACAAGTTTCATCCGTTATCTCCTAAAGTGTGTCGTAGTAATCGCGAATGTGTTGCGTCTCACGATACCCTGTCTTCTTCACGTCTTCTTTCGAAATTTCAACAGTTTCTGAAGCGGTTGCCACTTTAGTTGTACCAGCGACAACGGCACCAGCAACGGCTGCAGTCGTCAAGCCTTTGAGTAGATCCCTACGGCTTGTATTTATATCTTTATTATCTTTCATCATTGCTTCCTTACCTTACGGTAGATCTTTTTTTGGAGGCTTAATGCCCCTCTATCGATATAATCGCGTACTGCTCGATTACTCGTAATCAGTGACGTTTTTCACATCAATCTTTAATTTGTGCTTACTGCTTTTTGTATTCACGCTAAAACGCACTTGTTCTAACGTTAAGAATGCTTCACACAGTTGAGCGGCCGATTTGTAGAAGTTCGCGCTTTCTGCCCCTTCAAGCTGACGCGTGAAAGAGTTAAACCAAGGGCCAAGGTGCTTATTGAATACCGCCTGTTGCAGTGCTTCTTCTTCAGCCGTTAGCATCGCCATCACTTCACACAGTGCTGCGATATGATCTTCCGGCTCTTTCACTTGATCGTCACGCTCAATGCCTAAAAGCTCTAAGTCATGACGAATCTCTGCCAATGGTTTTTCCATCATGGCGCCAGTGCGATGCCAAGAACCAAATGGAACGACTTCTCCACGCCCAATACCGATGAACAAATCTTGATATTCGTCTTCAAGAGCTTCACGGTTTGATTCTGTTGCCGCTTGTTGAATGGCAATCCAAGCCTTTTGCATTGCGCTTTCAGACGCTTCAATATCGAGTGTTTTTAGAAAGTCGATCACCTCTTCAGAAGGTGCGCTGCGAAACAGTGCGGATAGAACCAAATAGATCTCAGTTCTTAGTGTCTGTTCTTGTGCCTGATCCAAATTCGTTTCCAAGGCTAACTCCTAGTATTTCAATTGTTTCAATGGGTCTTGAGCCATTGAATCGAACATATCCACCACACGGCAGTCTTCACACATAGCAATACGATTAATCGCTGCTTCATCTGAAAAGTGAGAGTGACCGCGTAACTTGTTCTGTAACATGTCAATCATAGACTGAGGTGCGAATGGTTTATGGCAACGTACACATTCCGCAGCTTTCTCTTCATGAATCACAACTGCTTTTTGACGTTCTTCTTTTACCCAGTTCATACGAGGCGTAAGAGTCAGAACATTTTCAGGACATGCCTTTTCACACAAGCCACATTGAATACAGTCTTGTTCTACAAATTTAAGTGATGGAGAAGCCCCGTCGGTATGAAGTGCACGTGTCGGACACACAGCCACACAGCTCATACATAACGTACAATCTTTGCTATCACACGAAACGTTGCCGTAAGGTGCGTTTGACGGAAGCTCAACAATATTTTCAACAGGAATACGAGCTGAAGACATCGCATCAAGTGCTGTAAATAGACGTTGGCGCTTGTTGCCTTGAAGATCGCCAAGTGCAAGGTCGAATGAATCCACACAAAGTGTTGGAGGACATTCACGTAGAGATTCTAAGTACAGAATATCGATGGTTTCTTTTGGAATACCGATTTGATCTAGTAGTTCTTGAGCAATCCCTACTTCGTTATTTAGAACACGAATGATCGTTTCTGGCATAAAGCGAGATGCGGCAAACAGAACCTGAGTTGCGCCATTAACTAAAGCTGCAAACCAAGTATCGATACCAATAGATGGCAGTTCTTCTACGACAATTGGAATCACGTTATCTGGCAGTGCTTTTAGCGCCATTACATTGTAAGTCTCATGACGAGAGCTACAGATAAGTACGATTGGATCCAGACCGCCCGCTTGCTCATAATTAGCTAGCGTACGTTCAATAAACTTTTGAGTGTCATCAGGGTTTGGCAGCGCATAGGTAATCGCTTCTGTAGGACAACTAGTTGCACAAGTACCAACGCCTTGACATAGGTAAGGGTTAATCTCAATCTTGTGACCCGTCTTATCAGAGCCTTCACTTGATAGTGCGCCAGCAGGACAAGCATCTACACAACGCTCACAGCCTTTTACGCCACGAGAACTGTGCGCGCAAAGGTCAGTGTCGAGACGGAAGAACTTAGGCTTATCAAATGTGCCCATAAGCGTTGGAATCTCTTCCAGTGCTTCAGCAAGTTTTGGATAGCCACGACCTACTGGGTAATAACCCGGTACAGGTACTTCTTCTGTCATGCAGCTATTCAGACATAGGTCTAAAACAACATCGAAACAATCGTGATTAATCGCGACTTTCGCTAGATTGCTTGATGTGCCTTTGTTTTCGATCACAACTTCAAACGTGCCAAGGAAACCGGATACTTGAACCGAATTCGCAAAGTACAGTTCTGGGTTTGTGCCCTTTTCGCCATCTGTTGACAATAAGGTTAGGCTCGTCAATTGAGGTAATTGAGCCGCAGCACTTTCAATGATCGCAGTTGGACCAATAACAAGTGTATTACCGCCGCTTTCGTAGCTAACAGTAGGTGGAATCAGATTTGTTAACTCAACTGTATTTTCAAATGCATACAGTCTTGCTTTAGCGTTATTTGAATTTGCTTGTTCTAATAATTGTTTAAGCATTGCTCAGTTCCATCTTTGGACATGGATAATCTGTTCAACCTTTATTGTAGTAAGCGAGAGAGAACTTGCTGAGTAATCCGTTAACAACTAACCCTTTAGCCAGTGTGTCGATCGTCAGACCGTGAACTCATCTATCTACAAAAAAGTTGATAATGAACGTTATTTTGCAAATGCCATGCCAATTTAATATGCCTTATATTTCAGTGATTTAATCCTATATAACGTTTATTGTGCGTATAAAAAAACCGCTTGGGACATTTTGTCGCAAGCGGTTCATTGAGTGTTTAGTCAAAATGTACCTATTCTTTGTGTGGTATATTTTGTCCCACCTCTTTCAGGTCTGCTTCGTCTGACATTGTAGCGTTATTATCCGATACTGTGTTTTTATACAGTTCTTTTTCTTGTTCGGTTATTTCGGCACTTTCTGACGTTTCAAGTTTATTATCAGATACCTCAAGATCGCTTTCAGAATTTTCTAAAACTTCACCTTCGTCTTTATTATCAATGATTTGCTCTTCTTCTGGCGCAGTTTCTTCTTCCGTTTTGTCTTTAACCCAATCACGCAAGGTTTCCGCAACCCCTTCAGAAAGAGACTTCAAATTACTGTAATCGTCGTCGTAATCATCTAAACCATCACGAACGTTGAATTCTTCTGAGAGGAATAATTTACGCAATGCCGCTTTTTTTACGCTTTCTGAAGCTTCTGACACCAATAATTGAGCAACAGACAAGTCTTCAGTCGTTTCTGATGCTATCTCCTGAGAGTCAATAGTTTGAGAATCGACAGCGTGTTCTGGAGACTCTTTTTCCAAAGTTCCACGTTCTAGTGACTCCGATGTTTCTGCGTCTATAGATGAAGCAGCAGACGAAGCCTCAGTGGAAGTAAGCTCAGTTTCCTCAAGCGTTTGTTGCGCTTCTAAAGGTTGGTCGGTTGATTCATCAAGCTTTCGTTGATACCAACGGCTAAAAAAGTTAGTTGCCATTTGATCGACCCGCGCCTTTACGTTTCTTACGTCTTGCTTCTAATAACTCGCCATGACGACCGATGAATGCTTCCATCCAAGCTTGTACAGGCAATGGCATGTCGTAAGACAATACTTGGTTATCTCCGTCCATGTATTGGCCTGCGACTGTTTGTGATGCTGTCAGTAATTGAATAATAGGTTTACCGGAGTCAACATTATCCATAACTAAGAATAGCTTAGGTTGCTGAGAGCTTAGATTGAAGCGGTAGTCGGTACGTTCGTCTTTGTGCAACTGAAGCAAACATACGTCTTGGGCATCGTCTTCTGGCGACAGTTCAAACCCCGTCAATTCCCATTGCGTCGTTACCCAAATACCTGTTTTGATCTCTTTCTCTATTCTTCGGACACCTATTGGCCAAGCTGATTCTGTTTTTTCGTAGTGTTCTTGGAATTCTTTTATCTCAGACATACTGCACCCAATTGATTTTCTTTATTCTGATCGTACGTAGGACATTTTGTACTTCGCATAATCATATACCCTCTACAAAGCAATAAACACGCCAATACATTTTAAGTCCTGCTCTGTCTTTAGTGCGTTTGTCGTAAAGTTACCCCTATAACGTTAGTCGATCGCGCTGGTTTGAGACAGTTAGTCTCGGTGAACTCTCATATTTTGCGCTATTTTAATCGAATGCTTCATGTTTTCTCGAATAGCCGCTATTTTGGAATGAGAATTGCTAAATGCTTGAGTTAAAGCTAAGACTGACTAAGTGACAGAGAACGCATGTATTCTAAAGAGTCGTATGATGACTCTTGCCTAACTTCTTATCCCTTATAATCGCTATCTCATTAAGTAGGACGTGACTGTGGTAAAACCAAACATAATAAAAACCAGTGAAAACCCACTTCAGACCATCGAAGTTGAAGTGTTTGATGAATATGGCGAAAAGCTAACGAAACAAATTGCGTGCGAGCGCCCTCTTACCGTTATGTTGAACTGGAAAGAGATCGTAACTCTAATGACATTGGGTTCACGCCCGGAAGCATTAGTCTTGGGTTATTTGAAAAACCAAAGCTTCCTTTCTGATCCAGAAGCCGTTGAATCAATCATCATCGACTGGGAAACCAGCTCAGCAGCGGTTATCACCAAAGAAGATACGAGCCAACTTGAGCAAGCGCTTAAGAAGAAGACAGTTACCTCTGGCTGTGGCCAAGGTACCATGTATGGCAACGTGATGAAGCAATTGGAAGATTACCAAGTGCCTCAAACCAAGATTAAGCAATCTGAAATCTATACGGCTCTAGAAGCGCTGACTCATTATAACGACACCTACAAGAAAGCGGGTGCGGTTCATGGTTGTGCTGTTTGCAAAGACGACAAGGTTCTATCGTTTGTTGAAGATGTTGGCCGACACAATGCCGTTGATACATTGGCTGGTGAGATGTGGCTTAACAAAGAGACAGGTGAAGATAAGATCTTCTACACCACAGGCCGTTTAACGTCTGAGATGGTGATTAAGGTTGCGCAGATGGGAATCCCTGTTCTACTGTCACGCTCTGGCGTTACACAAATGGGCTTAGATTTAGCGCAGAAGTTCGGCATCACTACGATTGCTCGCGCTAAAGGTTTACGCTTCCAAGTGTTCACGGGTGCAGACAAGATTGATTTTGATGTGAAAGGTGAATAATCAGCAGTCGGAAAAAAGCGTAGGTTTGATTGGTGATTCACTAACCGCTTCTAATTGTAAAGTTCTGATGTAAATAGTTAGTGACCCATCAAGGATAAATACATAGAAACTTAACTAGATACAAAAACGCCGTCATGCTTTTTAGTATGACGGCGTTTTTAA
>NZ_MAKD01000128.1:0-295 GCF_001691235.1 Vibrio sp. ZF57
TCCAACGTCGCGTTTTCGCTGTCTGTCGCCGCGTTGCCCGCTGTATCCGTCACGTCCGCTTTCACGGTGATCGCACCATCAACCAGACCCTTACCTGTTAGGTCTGCTGTCGTGCTGAACGCACCATCCGTCACGGTCGCTGTGAACTGAGCTGTGTTGCCTTGGCTGTCAGTCACGGTCAAGGTCACTGTCTGACCGTTTTCGACATTCGTTGTGGTACCTGACAAGGTCACTTCGTCTGCTTCGTCAACACTGATGTTGCCGTCGCCTACGGTCGTCAAGTCGATTGTCGGTA
>NZ_MAKD01000129.1:0-53791 GCF_001691235.1 Vibrio sp. ZF57
CCGCTAAAGCGGCTCTTTTTTTACGTGAAATTGATAAAATCAATGTCATTAAACCTGCGCGCTAATAATCTGTCTAATTTTCAGAAGACGCTGGATTTAGAATGTGACTAACAGATTTAATGATCGCAGGAACTATGATGGTTATTAGTACTAACGTGAATAATGATGCCTCAAACCAGTGCCAACCTAATATACTTGTAGTATAAAAGTAAGCGCCTAAAGAGAGTGGTAGCGTCAAATTAAACACGATTAACGCAACTCCTGCCCATACCATACCAAACTGATTCTCAAGTCCTGAAAAACCTATAGATAGATAGCACGTACCAGATATTGTAACAAGTAAAGCACTAAGGCAGCCTGATCTCATTTTGTTGCCTAGAATATCAACGAAAAAAGCAAAACTATCAGAACGCCTAATTATTTGAATTAGCATTCAAAAATTAATATTACTTTCAAATGCTATTAGTCTTTGTAAAACTCATTTATCGTCTCTTTAGTTGATTGTCACATGATTGTTTTTTCATTTGGTATCTTGAAAATAAGTTTATGCTTTGTAGTCGAAGTTTAATTCATGCCTAACATATGCTTTACAAATTCGCTGCGATCCAGAGTAACTGATTCAGGACTTTTCCCCGGCACGACCGACAGAGACACCATCGGATGTCGGTAAGGGTTCTTACAATAGCTATATCAATAGTATTGATATTTTAACTAGTGTGGTATCAGTTAATAGAAACAATACTATTGATTTTTAGATAGCTCGCCCAGTAATGAGCTTTCGCTCCACATCGTTTACTTCATGCTGAATTCTTCGTTGATTGGGAAATTCGAAGGAAACAGTGCTCGTTTCGCTTCTTCATCACGTTCGGTTTTAAACTCAATGCCTTTGCCGATTTCGCGAGCACGCAGTGCAGCAGGGCGAGTGTTGATTGCGTTAAACCAGCGCTTCAAGTTCGGGTAAGGTTCTAAGCCTTCTTCACCAAGCACGACAGGTGCTTTATCAATCCAGCCCCATGCAGCGACATCGACAATCGTGTACTCATTTCCGACGATAAACTCACGACCTTCCATATGCTTCTCTAACACTTCGTAGTGACGTTGTGCTTCACGTAGGTATCGGTTCACAGCGTAGTCTAAGCCTGCTGGCGCTGCATGGCGGAAGTGTACCGATTGGCCTGAATATGGACCAAGGCCACTCGCGATAAACATCATCCAAGAGAGTAGTTCAGCTCTGTCTTCTGGCTGACCGCCAAGCTTGCCTGTTTTCTCTGAGAGATACAGAAGGATAGCGTTAGAGTCGAATACACGTTGTCCTTCATCTTCAATCGCAGGCGTTTTGCCATTTGGATTGATTAAACGATATTCCGGTGAATGCTGCTCACCCTTTAAGGTATCGACAGGAACAAGTTCAAAATCTAGGCCTGTCTCTTCCAAAAACAGAGCGATCTTCATTGGGTTTGGTGTTTGGTGAAAATAGAACTTAAGCATGGGGTAACTCCTTGTATTGGTCATTTATTAAAGCACCACTTGAACGATCGTTCAATGGTTGATTTTGAATTATTTGAAGATCTTCTGACTCGCATTCCAACTCTATGTGTTGAAGACCTCGTTATTTGAGCGAGGGGTAAAATCGCGCGATTCAGTGTGTTGGATTTTAAGTTGTTGAAAAAATGAGCTTAAAGTGGTTTTTTTGATTCGTTGCTTTATGCGGAGTTCGGATTTGTGATGGGTGGTTTTTGGCGGGATAGGGCGTATGAAATCCGCAGTCAGATATTCCAACAAAAACGTTGAGCATTGGTTCAAACCAGAATTATCTGGATGCACAGGCTTATTGGTAAGTTCAAAATCGTGATCTGCTGCCACACCTTATGCAACAAATGAATATAAACGTTAGAGATTAAGGTGTGCTTCACGGTTTTTTAATCTTAGGGACTTACATTGGTGAGCAAATCTGATGTGAACACTTAACGACACAGGATCTTTTCATGAAAAAGAACATTATCGCCTTCGCTCTTGGTGGCATGCTGGCTTTTGGCGCAACACCTTATTCTTTTGCTGCTAACGACGGCGCAGTACAGGCTTCTGCGGATTACGCGCAGTTGGTGACTAAGCGACAAGTTGTCGACCAACTACTTCTTGATGCGTTGCAGGCGTTTAAGTCTCCGGCAAGAATTTCACACGCGGGCTTCACGGCTAAAATGCCAAGCAACATGGAAATTGTGACTAACCGATTGTTAGAAGCGTACCAGCTAGAACCTTACCGTACTGACTTGTTGATCTCGGCAGCGAACGCTCAGATCTACAACAAGAATGCGGAGCGCGCTATTGAGTTGTTTGAACAAGCACTGACGGTTGCGCCAGACGATGTTGATCTTCATGCTTACCTTGCGGTTTGGCAGCGATTTGAAGGCAATGAAAGTGAATCCAATAAGCACATGGAGAAACTGGAAAGCCTGAACAAAGGTAAAGCAGAAGACATCAAACGCATTTTTGCTACGGTCGACCGCGTGTTAGAAACACCGTTGAAAGAGTCTGCGGATAAAGGCTTGCTTGATCATCATGGCGCGATTGTCACTTTGGGCTATGCGCTTAATCCAGACGGCTCTATGCATCAAATTTTGATTGAGCGTCTTGAGACAACATTGGCGATGGCTAAAGCGAACCCAGATGCGATGATCGTGTTAACGGGTGGCGTGCCCAAGAACCACAAGACTGAAGGTAAGTTAATGGCGGATTGGCTTATCGAGAAAGGGGTAAGCAAAGATCGCATCATTGAAGAAAACTATGCGACTAGCACGGTTGGCAATGCCTTGTTCAGTAGTTATGCGTTAGCTCGTCATGATATTAAACACGCGACCATTATTAGTTCAGCGAGCCACGTTCGTCGTGGTCAAACTCTGTTTGAAATCGCTAGCTGGCAAACTGGTCCACAGGGCATTACTTTTGATACGGTTTCTTACCCAGACAAGCCACTCGCAGATCTTAAGAAGGCGAGTGATGGTGAACTGTTAGGTATCTACCGTGACGCTCTTAGAACGTATGGGATGTGGAGCTACCGCTCTTACCCACTGGAATCTCGTTAAGCCCAAGCATTCTTTGCGTTTGGGAAAAGTGCGGTTCGCGTTAAACCAAAGCGTCACTTGTTAGTACAATCGAGCACAGCTAGATGGTATGCTGTGCTCCTACTTAATTTAGTGTTTCAAAGGCAAAAAAATGAACCCGATTTTAGTAATGTTGAAAGAGAACAATATTAGCGACGAGCAGATCAGCGAGCTATTCAAGACGTTGACCGAGAACCCTCTTGCAGCAATGGCGACGATCAGCCAACTTGGCTTACCACAAGATAAACTTCAAATGCTGATGGGCCAGGTAATGCAAAACCCTGCGCTAATCAAAGAAGCAGTTGAAGAGCTTGGCCTAGATTTTTCTAAGGTTGAAGCCGCTAAAGAGCAACTTCAAAAATAATAGAGTCTGAATGAGCGATTTTGTTAGGAAGTGATAGCCGATTCGGTTAACTGTTCTTGAGATTGCGAATTAGACTTGAGTAAAAAGCCGTTTGAGTATCAATACTTAAACGGCTTTTTTGCTCCGACTTAGAAAGGCTAGAAAGAGATACGACAAAAATACTAGTCCGATGTGACTCCCTCGCTTAAATCATGTAATTTCTTTTTAACACTCATGTTTCAATAAACTGAATTCCGGCGTTGCTCATGAAATCTAGCCTAAGCATTCGATCTTACACCAAGCAATTTAATACTCATGCCCATGATGGCTACCATCAACTCGTGCTGCCTATTCAAGGGAGTATTAGTATTGAAATGGTGGGATATGTCGGCAAGGTGGCCGTGGGCGAATGCGTGGTGATTCCGGTAACCACAGCGCATGCGTTTAAGGCGGATGAAGCAGCGCGGTTTATTGTCGCAGATATGGCAGAGTTACCGCAGCACTTGTTAGAGCATGAGCTCTCGGTGTTTACTATCACGCCACCCTTAATGAGCTTCTTGCTGTTTGTTGAGAAGCAGCTGGAATATCAGGTCGATAGCGGTATTGAGTCATCAATCGTGGAGGTGTTTTCACTGCTGTTAGAGCAACAACAAGTGAGCAAGAGCATCGACCCTCGAATCCGTGCGGTACAAAGATTGATAGCGGATAACTACACGCAGCCGTTATCCATTTCACAACTTGCAGAAACGGCCTGTTTGAGTCCCACTCAATTCAAAAAACGCTTCAAAGAGTGCTTGGGCATCAGTGCGCTTAAATACATCACTCGATATCGCATGGAGAAAGCCCAAGCCTTGTTAACTCATACCGATTTACCGGTTCAATTGATTGCTGAAAATGTGGGCTATAGTGATGTGTCTGCTTTCAGTCGTCGCTTCTCTCAGCACTTTGGCATGTCTCCAAGGGCGTTTCTAGGCTCAATGAAAGACAGTCTTTAGAAACAAGAATAGCGTCCTTTCGGCAAACTAACTTTTATCAATCTTCACTATTATCTATTTCAGAACTGAAAATTGGGTAATAGAAATGAATCTTGCCATCAATCGCGTTAACGAATTCCAAACGGGCACTTTGGCCATCTTGTTTGCTTCCATTTTATGGGGCACGACAGGCACCGCCGCAAGTTTTGCTCCTGATCTCAGCCCATTAGTGATTGGTGCTTTTTCAATGGGCGTCGGCGGCTTAATGCAAGCAGTCTTGGCGTATCGAAAGATCTTATCTTCACTTGATAAGCTTTTGCTCAACAAAAAGTTGTTAGCGGCGAGTGCTTTGGCTTTGGCGGTCTATCCTTTAGCTTTCTATTCTTCAATGAAATTATCAGGTGTGGCGATTGGAACCGTGGTTTCGATTGCGACCGCACCTTTCTTTTCGGCACTGTTAGAGTGTCTGATTAGCAAAAAGAACAATATCAACAAACGTTGGCTCACTAGCTTTGCGATTGGTGTGGTGGGTATTGGGTTGTTGGTGTTTTCAGAATCTTCATCTACGAATGAGTCAGGTGATGATCTCAAGCTGTTGGGTATTGCTTTAGGTTTGCTCGCAGGGCTGTGTTACGCCATTTATTCTTGGGCGACAAAAGCACTGATCGATAAAGGGATTAAGTCGCAAGCGGCGATGGGCAGTATTTTTGGCCTCGGTGCGATGCTGTTGTTGCCAACGCTCTGGTTTACGGGTGATAACCTGTTTTCCTCGCAGACCAACGTATTAATCATCAGTTATCTGACGTTAATTCCACAATGCTTGGGCTATATCGCGTTCAGTTTTGGTTTACGCCATGTGACCGCGAGTAGCGCCAATCTGCTGACTCTGTTTGAACCAGTAGTCGCAGCGGTGCTTGCCGTCTGCGTTGTCGGTGAGCTGATTCCTTTTATAGGTTGGTTAGGTATGTTTCTGATTGTGCTGTGCTTGTTGATACAGTCGAAGCCATCTAAAGGAACGTTATAAGTATTTGTTTTGTTGAGCCTAATTGAAATTTATTCATGCGTAATTCTTATAATTGAATAAAATCAGTATCTCAGTTGTGAGAGTGCTGTTACTATCGCTATCAATAGTCGGGGGGCATATACCTTATTTGGTGTTTGCTGAGATCGTTAGTCGAGACCCGTTGAACCTGATTCAGTTAACACTGGCGTAGGGAACTATAAGCACTCGATCTACGTCTGCATCCATGAAAACTTTCATGAGCCTAATGCGACTTCTCCTTCGAACGGTGTTCGTTCTCCTACGTCTTGTAAGATAGTAGGAGCGACAATGACACACAGTTCTATTTCAAAAGATTTAACGCCAAAAGCCTCAGTTTCACAGCACTCTGCAGAAGACACGATTCGCACGAATACTCCGATTGTTTTAACTATCGCGGGTTCTGACAGTGGCGGTGGTGCAGGTATCCAAGCTGATATTAAAGCTATGTCTGCTACAGGTAGTTTCGCTTGTTCGGTAATTACCGCTATCACTTCCCAGAACACGCAAGGCGTTTCCGCTATATTTCCAATCCCACTAGAGCATGTCGCTAGTCAGTTAGATGCAGTGTTTACCGATTTGAATATCGTGGCTGTAAAAGTCGGCATGTTGGCCGATTCGCAAATCATCAAAGTCGTTGCTGACAAAATTAAGCAGTACCAACCTAAGCACTTAGTGATTGACCCTGTAATGGTCGCGACAAGTGGTGACCTTCTCTTAGAAAACTCTGCTATTACGACTCTAAAGCAAGAATTGATTCCGCTGGCAGACATCATTACCCCTAACTTGCCAGAAGGTGCTGCACTAACAGGCAAGCCGGTACCTGAAAGCGAAGCTGAAATGCAGGGCATGATTGAAGATTTACGCGCACTAGGTGCTAAAGCTGTTCTTCTCAAAGGCGGTCATTTAGAGAAAGATGAAAACAGTAACGATCTACTGATTCTCCCGACGACGTCTGCATTGATTAGCGCGAAGCGTTTCCCGACTGAAAACACCCACGGCACGGGCTGTACGCTTTCATCTGCCATTGCTTCTTTCTTGGCTCAGGGCAACACGCTGGCAGAAGCTGTTGACCTAGGCAAACAATACATTTCTCGCGCGATTGCTCATGCTGATGAGTTGCAAGTTGGTCAAGGTCATGGCCCGGTAAATCACTTCTTCGCTGGACACGGTAATGTCCGTTAATACGGTTGGCGTTCAACTCAGCAACGCGACGTTACGTTACCGAGACAGCGAGTACGCGACCTTGTTTGGGTTGTCGCTTAGCTTAAACGCAGGTAAGTGGACGGTATTGCTGGGTCGAAGTGGTTGCGGAAAAACCACGGTATTGCGTTATCTGGCAGGCTTGTTGGACGACAAGGTGGAGTGGCAGGGAACATTGACAACCTCTGATGAATTGCCTTTAACGGATCGCATCGCTTACATGGCGCAGCAGGATTTGTTACTGCCGTGGCTGTCGGTTATCGACAATGTATGTCTGAGTCATTGTTTTCAAAATTCAGCTTCTGACAAAGCACTGCAAACCAATCAAGCACTCGAGTTGCTCGCTGCGGTTGGTTTGGCTGATTATGCGAATGCGATGCCGGATCAGTTGTCTGGTGGTATGCGTCAACGTGTCGCTTTGGCTCGAACTTTAATGCAAGACAAGCCAGTGGTGCTGATGGATGAGCCGTTCTCTGCGCTGGATGCGGTAACGAGACACAAACTACAGAGCTTAGCGTGTGAGCTGTTGAGAGATAAAACCGTTGTGTTGATCACCCATGACCCACAAGAAGCGGTGCGTTTGGCGGACAATTTGTATGTGTTGCAAGGCACACCGGCGAACGCTCAGTCTTTATCTGTGCCTCTCACTGCCACACCAAGAGTGTTAGATGGTGAATGTGCTGAGTTACAACAAGCGATCTTAGATCAGTTGGAGCGTGATTATGAATGATCTAACGCGAAGCGAAACTGTGGCTCATTCAACTAACGCACAGACTACCACTGCACGCCCTCGTCAGATGAATCCTGTTGTTCGTTTGCTTATCAGCAGTGCTGTGATTCTCGGTTTATGGCAGTTAGTTGTGGTTGTCTTCGAGATGCCGAGCTTCATTTTGCCAGCGCCTGCAGAAGTCTTTTTAAAGCTGATTGAACGTTGCGATGTGTTACTCAAACACACATGGGTGACTGCGCAAGAGGTCCTACTTGGCTTGTTACTCGGATTGTCTATGGGGCTATTTTTCGCTCTGCAGATGTTGATGTTTGATCCGTTAAAACGTTGGTTATTGCCTATCTTAATTGCCAGCCAAGCTATCCCTGTATTTGCGATCGCGCCAGTATTGATGCTGTGGCTTGGTTATGGCATCGCCTCAAAAGTGGTGATGGCGGCGATCATTATCTTCTTCCCAGTAACCACTTGTTGTTACGACGGTCTGCGCAATACACCGACAGGCTATCTCGATCTTGCCAAAACGATGGGTGCATCGAAATGGCAACTGCTCCGCCATATCCAACTTCCTGCTGCACTGCCAACCTTAGCGTCTGGCATTCGTGTAGCGGTGGTGATTGCGCCAATTGGTGCCGTAGTCGGGGAATGGGTTGGTTCGAGTGAAGGGTTAGGTTACCTAATGCTGCAGGCCAACGCGCGCATGATCATTGATGAGATGTTTGCTGCCTTGTTCATCTTGGCGGTGCTGTCTATCTCGCTCTACTTCATCATAGACAAGTTACTCAAAAAAGCTATCCCTTGGGAGAACCAGTAATGGCTTGCTCAATAACACTTTGTTTAATAAGGCTTCGCTCAACGCTATTTATCTCAACAATAGCTCGTTAAAAATGAGCTCTATAAACACAATAATAATATTCAAAAGGAAAGGTTAACTATGAAAAATACCAAATTGGTAGGTGCAGTGGCACTGCTTGCTTCGTTAGTTTCAGGTCATGCTCTAGCGGACTCTGAACAAAAGAAACTGACATTGATGTTGGATTGGTTTGTAAACCCGAACCACGGCCCGATTGTGATTGCTCAAGAGCGTGGTTACTTTGCTGACCAAGGCTTAGAGGTTGAAATCCAAGAACCAGCAGACCCAAGCACGCCAGCAAAATTGGTCGCGGCAGGTAAGGTCGATTTAGCGGTAACTTACCAACCAAGTTTAACCATGGATGTGGCAGCGGGTCTTCCTTTAGTTCGTGCATCAACCCTTATCGCGACGCCACTGAACACACTAATGGTACTGGATAACGGCAAGAACGATTCGCTAGCGGATCTGAAAGGCAAGAAGATCGGTATTGCGATTGCGGGTAACGAAGAAGCGACTATCGGCACTATGTTAGCGCAAGAAAATGTTGCATTTACAGATGTGCAAACCATCAATGTCGGTTGGGCACTTTCATCTTCATTGGCATCGGGCAAGGTAGACGCAATCTGGGGTGGCTTACGGAACTTCGAAACCAACCAGTTAGCACTTGAAGGTTTTAAAGCGAAAGCATTCTTCCCAGAAGAGCACGGCGTACCCGCTTACGACGAGCTTATCTTTGTTGCGAACGCAAAGAAACACGATGATGAAGCGATCAAAGCGTTCAACAAAGCATTGGAACAAGCAACGACTTACATTGTGAACCACCCCCAAGAGTCATGGAGTGAGTTTGTGGCGTATTCACCAGATACGTTGAATAACGAGCTTAACCAACGCGCATGGAACGACACGCTGACTCGTTTTGCACTTCGTCCTTCTGCTGTAGATATGAAGCGTTACGACGATTACGCACAGTTCATGTTTGACAAAGGCATTATCAAATCACTACCGAAAGCCGCTGACTACGTACCGACTTTTGACTAAGGAATCTCATGAAATACCAAGACTTAATCCAAGCCTGTCAACAAGATTGGCAAGACTACACCGAGCATGATTTTGTTAAAACGCTGGCAAACGGCACACTCGCTCAGCCGTGTTTTCTGCATTACTTGAAGCAAGATTTTCTGTTTTTAAAGCAGTATGCCCGCGCTTATGCATTGGCAATTTACAAGGCTAAAACCTTGGCTGATATGCGTCGTGCACTGCCAAGTGTTCATGCGTTGCTAGATTCTGAAATCTCTCACCATGTGACTTACTGTGGTCAGTGGGGTTTAACCGAATCGGATTTAGAAAACGAACCTGAAGATTTCGGCACTGTTGCCTACACGCGCTACGTTCTAGATGCGGGTATGACGGGTGATCTTGTCGACTTATATGCGGCACTGGCTCCGTGTTCAATCGGTTATGCCGTGATTGGTAAAGCGCTGTTAGAAAGCAGTGATACTGTTTTGGAAGGCAACCCATACGCAAGCTGGCTGCAACTGTATGGCAGTGAAGAGTTCCAGTCTGGCGTCGCAACGGGCGCGGAATACTTCAATCAGTTGCTTGCTGAAATTGATATCAACAGCGGCCGCGGTCAGAACATCGTTCATATCTTCAAAACCGCAACGCGTATGGAAGTGGCTTTTTGGCAGCAAGGGCTGAACGCTCTTGATGATTCAACAGCGGCTTAAAAGCGACTTTCACGAATAAGGATTTACCCATGCTTACTGAACAAATTATTCAATCGCTACGCGCAGTACGAGAGCAAAAACCACTGGTTGTGAACATCACTAACTATGTAGTGATGAACAACACGGCCAACGCGTTATTGGCGATTGGCGCTTCGCCTATTATGGCGCACTCGCAACAAGAACTGGCAGAGATGATGTCTTTCTCTGGTGCTTTGGTGATTAACATCGGCACGCTCGACAGTGTTTGGACGCCAAGAATGTGTTTTGCTGTTGAGCAAGCGAACGCGAACAACAAGGTTGTGGTTCTTGACCCTGTGGGTTGTGGGGCAAGTACGTTGCGTACCGAGACTTCTCGTGAAATTGCACGCTTAGCCGATAAGTTGATCATTCGTGGTAACGCGTCTGAGATTATCGCGTTAGCGGGCGAACAAGCGCAGAGCAAAGGCGTTGATGCGCTTGATAGCAGTGATGCTGCGTTAGGTGCTGCACAGTGCTTAGTGGCTGAATACGGTGCAAATGTGGTGATATCTGGTGAGACAGATTACGTTGTCACCAAAGACAGCGTGGTGACGTTAAACAATGGACACCAAATGATGCCGTATGTGACGGGTATGGGGTGTACTTTAACTGCATTGACGGGTGCTTTCGCGGCTGTTGGTGATGATAGTGGTTTAGCTGCAGCAGCGGTATTAGGCGTGGTTGGTGAAATCGCGGCTGAAAACTCTCGCGGCCCAGGTAGCTTGCAAATTAACTTGCTTGATGAGTTGTATCAGTTAGACGAAGAGACTCTGATTCAACGCTTGAAGATTCAGTAGGGCTAATCTAACTCTAAGCCACAAGTTAGAGTTAGATTAACTTAAAAAAGCCCCCGACACTTATGTGTAGGGGGCTTTTTATTACTGGTTTGGAACTGTGTCAGCTGTGTATAGACTGGCTGGCTAGGTTCTAAATCGGTTAACTTGGCTCTCTAGGTGATGAGCAACCTCGGTTAAGTCGCTCGCTGCACCTGAAATGCTGCTTACCGACTCTTGGTTGCTTTGAGCAATAGTGTTTGCACCTTGCGCGTTTTCACCCAGTGATTTGGTAAGACGATCCTGCTCATCAACCGACACCGCGATTTGGCTGTTGGCTTGGTTCAGATCTTGGATGTGTTGATTAATCACATGTAAGTTCTGAGAAGCTTGCTGCGCCTGCGTTGAAGCGTCTGAAACCGTGCTGTGGCTCTCTTTGATAGACTCTAACGCATCTTTAGCGCCACGTTGTAGTGAGGTGATGAGCTCATCAATCTGGCTAGCAGAGTCTTGGGTACGTTTAGCGAGCGTTCTTACTTCATCGGCTACTACTGCAAATCCGCGACCTTGTTCACCTGCTCGAGCGGCTTCAATTGCGGCATTCAGCGCGAGAAGGTTGGTCTGCTCAGAAACGCCTTTGATTACTTCAAGAATGGCACCAATGTTCATCGACTCTTTGTGTAGGTCAGTCACTTTCTGGCTGCTGACCTGCATGCTTTCATCGGCGCTGCCAATTTCATGCAGTGTTTTGTCTACTTCTTTCAGTCCCATCGCCACATTCTCGGTGGCTTGGTTAGCAACTTGAGACGCGTGGTTAGCACTTGCAGCAATTTCTGATGTGCTGGAAGCCAATTGATCAACGGCAGAAGAGATATTTATCATCTCGCTATTCAATTGTGTTGCGTTGGTCGAGCTGTTATTGGTCACTTGATTGAGTGACTCCGACATCTCACCAATACGCACGCTAGAACGGTTCACTTGGCCAACAATATCGCGCAGAGATTCAATGGTGATCTCCATATTAGTCAGCAGTTCGCCAATCTCATTTTTGCTCTCAATGTTCACTTCCACATTCAGGTTGCCCTGAGAAAGCTCGTTGGTGATCTGTTTAACTTGTGCGATGCCTTTAGTAATAGAGCGAGTCACCAACACGGCGCTCGTCATGCCAATAACTAAAGCCACACCCGTCAGCAATATGATGATTTGAATCGAGCGCTTTTCGCTGGCTTGCAGTTCTGGTGTTAATGCTTGTTTCTGTTGTTCTAGAATGCTCTGAGCATCAGCTACCGAAATCGCTAAGCTGTCGCCAATAGAGGCGAGGGTCGCGGTTCTTTGAGTGTTCTCAATCATCTGTTGATGAACTTGCTCAAAGCCTTTCGCATAGGCTTCACGTTGGTTAGAGAAATCTTCAATCAGTTCACTTTGATAAGGAGATGATTTAAGAGATTCAATATCGCCTTCGATACCTGGCAGAGCATATTCAAAAATGTCTTTACCAGCTTCATAGGTTTTGAGGTCGTTGTTGTTTGAGTAACTCAGCACAGTGATCTTGGCGGCGAGGAAGTTCTCCATCAACATGCCTGCGTACAAGCTCGCGTTTGGATCGTTGTTATTGTATGACTCATACAACAAGCTCTGAGCAGCTTTCAGTGCGTTGGTTTCTCGTGTGACCATCTCCACGTTCACTAACTGGTCAATGAGCAGTTGGCTCTGTTTCATTGATCCATAAGCCGCATCAAAAGCTGCAACGCTGTCTTGCACTAATTGCAGGCTCGACAAGCTATCAGTATTGGTGGTGGTTTGGATTAAGTTGTTCAGCAGTTCATCAATCGCAAGTTTGCTCGATTGATAATTCGCTTCGTATTGATCATCCAATGACTCTAAGTAACGTTCAGAAGCTAAACGCATCTGAAGAAAGTGCACTTGAATGTTGCCTGACAATGTCGCCTTGTGGCTGAGGTCACTGTACTGGCTAAAGCCGTTCGACAAGGTTTGAATACCTTTGTAACTCACAAGGCCTGAAATGACGAAAAAGAGCAAGCAGATGGCATAACCCAGCTTGATCTTGAGCGCTATAGAAAGGTGGCGCATAACTATCCCTATATTTACCTGATTCCTTCATAGGGGAGTATTTCATAAAACAGCATTCTGGGCATGCTAAAGCGAATAGTTTGTGTAATAAGTAACGCTTTTGTTAGAAAAATCGGGTTTTTCGACATGCTTTCAACGAGTTGCGTATTTGAATTCAACCGCCTAACTTAAGGAATTAAGTGCTAACTTCCATGCATAGGATGTGATTTGTCGGTAAAATGGCAAAAAACCAATTTTAGAAATCGACTTCAAAGGTACGCGATGAACCCTTATAAACTTTATCTGGTGACTGACGACCAACAAGATCTAGAAACGCTTAAATTCGTGGTTGAACAAGCGGTTGCTGGTGGCGTCACTACGGTTCAAGTAAGAGAAAAACATGGGGACGTAAGAGCCTTCATTGAACGAGCACAAGCGGTTAAGTCGATTCTGGCTGGCTCAGGTGTGCCGCTGATCATTAATGATCGAGTCGATGTGGCATTAGCCGTTGATGCCGATGGTTTGCATCTGGGGCAATCGGATATGCCTGCGGAGTTAGCACGTCAGTTGATTGGTCCGGATAAGATTCTTGGGTTATCAATTGAAACTGAACAGCAGCTACAACAAGCAGATAGCTTGCCGATCGATTACATTGGTCTCAGTGCGATTTTTGCCACACCGACCAAGACGAATCTAAAGAAACATTGGGGTTATGAAGGCATTCAAATGGCTTTGAAAACAACGAAATTGCCGATTGTTGGTATCGGTGGAATCAACGAATCGAACATTCCGCAGTTGGTTAACACAGGTATTCATGGATTAGCCTTGGTATCAGCGATATGTCACGCTGAAAGCCCAAAACAAGCGACCCAAGATTTGTTGTTTTTGATGGGAGAGTGAGTTTGTGGTGGCTAGAAAACAAATGAGACTCGTCATTTGTTTTCTAGTTAGAGCGCATTAAAGCGCTCGATGCAGTAGCCAGTAAAATTTGTGGTCTAACTTACTGAATACACAGAGCAACCGTGCCGATGACCATAAGAACGATCGCAGCGTACCAACCGTATTGTGCTGTTTTATCAGCAACAAACACCTTAATGTAGTTGATCTCTTCATGCGCCATTGCGATGAAGTCCGTGTAGTTAATCGATAACTCACGGCTAGCTTCTTTCAGGTCTTGTTGAAGCTTGTTGAAAGACTCATCGATGAAGCCCTTTGTTTCCGAAGCAGACGGAGTAGCAGTTAACGCAAGGCTATTCCAAACCGCCATACGCGATTCATATTCGCTTTCACTGACACAATTAAGTACGCGTAAATCATACTCTCGTTTGTTACGCTCTTTACCCATTTTCTCAGGGCAAATATTTCTTAAAACGTTCACGACAAATTTTCCAAAAGGTTCATTTAGATATAAAAAAGCACTCAAAGAGCGCTCATAAACTGGGTGCGAATTAATATTCAAAAAGTGATCTATTTGAAACCGATATAAGCAACGGCAAGGCTGAGCGCTTATCTGGGAGATTTGAAGTTGGGTCAGTGGTGTTAAAGAACGATTTGGGTCTGTCTATATTCGTTTGAAAAGACAAACCCGTTGGGATCGCATAGTAGTTATGTCACTTTGGGACATCAACTAGGGTGTTTTATCCACACGACAAAGATATTTATCGGCAAGATAAGCAGAAATGAGGTAGCGGTGGTGAGTCCCACGTCGATATTGAATCTATGAATTGACGATGAGTGAAGAACAGGGGAGGTTAGTTAGCCTGCCATTGATTGTATTGCAGTGAGTGTCTCTTAAGCTGCTCAATAAGGCTGGTGAGAACTGGGCCATTGATGTGGCTGCGAGAAACTAAACAACCTACTGGAGTAATCCAACCACCATGCTCGTGTGAGACAGGTAACGCCACAATATCGCCTTTTTGAATGCCTTCCATCACCATCATCTCGGGCACATTTGCCCAACCCACGTTTTGTTCAACGAGATCAACAATGTTCTTGTGGTTGTTCGCATACCAACGCATCGAGCTAATACCGTAGGTGAACCACAGTTCGCGCTGCTTTGAGCTGCGATGCACACATTGGCGATAGCGCTTGAGGTCTGAGTCTTGTACTACCGACATTTGGCTGAGTTCGTGAGTGGCAGAGCTAACGGTTAGGAAACGCGCTTGGCCTAGCAAAAAGAAATCCATATCGACCTTCAGTTCGCCATCCGCGTAGATGATGCCAATCTGTGCTTTTCCGCGTCTTACTAGGTCTTCAACATCAAAGGTTGAGGTGGTAATGATATCGAAGTGTGTGATTGGAAATTGATCGGCGAGTGAGCTGATTATCTTAATAAAGTTCTTATCTATGATGCTTTCATCAACCGCAATGATCAGTTCGTGCTCATCTTCTTGGGTCAGCGATTCTACTTTCTGATCGAAGTACTTTTGCTGGTCAAGAATGGACTTAGCCACAGGCAATAACGCTTTACCTTTGCTGGTTAAAACGGGGATGTTTTTCTCTCGGTTAAACAGCTCTTGGTCAATGGCAATTTCGAGGTTGGCTATCGATTGGCTTACCCCAGACTGAGCTCGCTTCAGTTTGCGAGCGGCGGCAGAGAAAGAGCCACTTTCACACACCGTGACGAAGACTTTTAGTTGCTCAAAACTGTACATGTTATCTCTCGCTCAATACAAAATGGGGTACTTATACTTAAGCTATCACTAAACGTGATGGCTGTTAACTTTCTCTTATTGTTTTCGGTGACATAATTTCGGTAAGTCCACCATGTTATAAATTGCTATAGGAATGTATGAGTACGTTAGAGAGAGTTTTCCACTCGGTGTTGTTTGAAGTATTGGCCGTCACACTGTTAATTATAGGTTTAGCGATATTTACTGATCACGATGTGAATGCCTTATCAGGAACCATGATAGTTGTTGCGACTATCGCGATGATTTGGAACTACTGTTTTAACCGTATTTTTGATCGTTATTTCACGGGTGAAAAATCAAAGCGTTCGCTCAAATTACGTGTTTTTCATGTCGTGCTATTTGAGGCTGGCTTGTTGATCGCGACGATCCCTGTGATGGCTTACTTACTTGATGTGGGGATTTGGCAGGCATTTTTAATGGATATCGGCGTGACCATTTTTATTACCATTTACGCGTTTGTGTTTAATCTGATTTATGATCATATACGAGCATTCTGGGTACGCAGAGCGGACTTAGCCGTTCAGTAATCTACCAAGTCAGTAAACACGAGTTTGGCTACTAACCGTTTGTTTATCCGTTATTTTGACGGAGGTATCCGGTTAGTAGGTCTAGGTAACCCGGCACTGGTTGGCATTCAAAGTGGCGGTCTCGAATCTTTTCAATCTCTTCCGCTTAATAGTTAGTGTAACCCTATGCACTTATTGTTCGATATGTAATTTGAATTTGTATGTGTCGTAAAATGGTAAATATCTTAATTAAAACTTAGCCATCATAGTCATTCGCCCATCACCAGAGCAAACTATGAACAAGTTAAGTTATGACCGAAAAATGCCGCTATACGTGGTGTCTGCACTTGTCCTCAATATGGCATTTAGCTTGTGGTTGCTGAGTATTGCTTCTACGCCAGCCATGTTTTTTTCGGTGTGTGCGTTGTTTTTACTTAGCACTCTTATTACCGCACGCCTTTATCGACATGAAATGGCTCAAAGCAAGAATAACTTGTCGGAAGCGATCATTGATGGTGTCGCAGGTTTTATTGTCCTCGATAGTCAATTGAGGGTCATACAAGTGAATCAACAATTCTCTCGGGTTTCAGGTTATGCCTTTGACCAAGTCGAATCTCGTCCGATTTCTGATCTCTGTTTTATGAATAACAGCAGCCTAATCACGACCATTACTCGCTCACTGAAGGAAAACCAGAGATGGAAAGGTGAGTTGAGTGGCGTCAGTCGACTTGGTGAGCAGTTTACCGTAAACGTTGTGGTGGAAAAGCTAACTGAAATTCTGCCGCACAATAACAAGTACGTGGTGACCTTTACGGATATTAGCCGACGCAAGATATTGGAGCGTCGATTAAGAATGCTGGTGGAAACGGATTCACTGACAGGGTGCTGGAATCGACGCCGCTTTGATAACGACTTAAAACATTATTCTAACCTGGCAGAGCGTTATGGTTACACACACTCCTGTTTGGCGTTAGTGCATGTGTTTTTCCCTGAGCCTAAATCGGCGTTCTCTGGCTTCGCTGCTGCGCCACTCGAAAAGAAACAGCGTTGGTATGCGGCCTTTAGAGCGATGATTATCTCCTATCCAGTGGTGTGTTTTTTCTTTATTTTTCAAATATCTGAAGCTTTGCTGACAATGATGTTCATTGCGTTGTTATCGTTGATGATTACGTCAGAGAAGTCGATAAAGTTGAGCGCTTTTCTGGTGATAAGTAACGGTATCGGGGGATTGCTGGCGATTGCTGCTTTTTCAATTCTTTCTATAGTACCCAACATTGTCTTCTATTCTTTGTTTATAGGACTTATTGCCATTCTTATGGCTACCAAGATCTACACGGTTCCCGAAAAAGCACCTATTTTCGCCACTGCATTTAGTACGTTGCTCGTACTGGTTGGTAGCACGTTGATGAGCTCCGGTGACATCGATAGCAACACTCTTATACGCATATTCCAATTAGTGTTAATTGGCATATATATGATTTTGGCTTCTCTATTCCTAGAAACACGGAATTGGAAGTTTCTACAAAATCAGCCTTAATTTTGTCTAACAAGGACGTCTCATGAAGTTAACCGATGATTTTTCAAAACAGGCGATAGACGCTGCCATCAAGATCGCAGCGATTGCCATGCTCGTGTATTGGTGTTTTTCGATTTTGCGCCCATTCATTCTTCTGGTGATATGGGGTGCGATCATTGCGACTGCGTTGTATCCAGTGGCGGTCGCAATTTCAAATAAAACCGGGATGTCGAAAGGTAAAGCCAGTGCATTGCTGAGCTTTATTGGTGTGATTCTTCTATTTATTCCTTTGGCGGCGCTTTCTTCTGGTATCTACACCAGCGCGACTGACCTGATGACAGGGCTTCAAGATGGCACATTGTCATTGCCTAAACCGAAAGAGTCCTTACAAGATATTCCATTCATAGGTGAGAAGGTTTATTCAACCTTGGTTGCCGCCTCCAACAATATTGAAGGCACTTTCATAAAGTATGCGGATGAACTTAAACAGTTTGCGACGAAAGCGGCTTCTGTTCTTGGCTCGTTAGGTGGCGGCTTTATTCAGTTCATCATCTCTACCATCATTGCGGGTGCATTCATGAGTAATGCCGATAAATGCAAAACCGGCGTGACTCACTTAGTGGCGCGTTTAACGGGCGGTAAAGGTGAAGAGTTGGTAGAGCTCTCTAAATCGACCGTGCGAAGCGTTGTGCAAGGTGTGATTGGTGTGGCTGTGATTCAATCCATGATGTCGGCAATCGGTTTGGTGATTGCAGGCGTTCCAGCAGCTGCGTTTTGGGCGCTAGCTGTGCTGCTCATTGCGATAATCCAACTTCCACCGATTCTCGCTCTATTACCGGCGATCATCTACATGTTCAGCGTTGAATCGACACTGGCGGCGAGCTTGTTCTTAGTGTGGTGTATTTTGGTGAGCGGCAGTGACGCTATCTTAAAGCCAGTATTGCTGAGCCGTGGCTCTCACACTCCAATGTTGGTAATTCTATTGGGTGCACTGGGCGGAATGGCGATGTCAGGCATCGTCGGTCTGTTTGTCGGTGCTGTGATACTGAGTTTAAGCTATGAGCTGATGATGGCGTGGCTTGGACTTGAAGAGAAAAACCAACAAGAAACTGAGAAAAAACCTGCAGAGGTCGAGGGAAAATAGATGAAGCCAGTCTCTAAAGACGACAACTTCTACTTCTTATTCTATGCACTGTTGGTGTTGTTTTTTGGTTGCGCGGTGATGCAGCAGTTTTATCCGCAAGGCCAGAAAACAATCCTATTTCTTATCATTATTACGTTGGCGAGTTCAATTGCCGGTATTCATAAAGAGCGAGCCTTGTATCGCTCTTGGTATGGGCTGTTATTGATTACGGCGCTCGTGTCTGGCGTGTTTTCATTTTTGGAAGGCTATAACCTGTCGATAGTGACGCTATCGGCGTTGGCTGTGTTCTTGTTTTCACACATTTACTCGGCGTTGAAGCAGGTGATGAAAGCCAAAACGGTGACACCCAATCACATCATCGGCTCCATCTGTATTTACTTGTTGCTAGGGTTTGCTTGGTCGACCATCTACTTGTTAATTTTAGAGATCTTTCCTAATGCCTTTAACGGGTTAGAAGAGCAAGTCTGGCTGACGAACTTGTTTAATGCGATGTACTTTAGCTTTATCACCTTGACTACGGTTGGTTACGGCGACATATCACCAGCTCTGCCTATTGCTCAATTCTTTGTGTTTATGGAATCCATTATCGGCAGCTTTTACTTAGCTATCATGGTGGCGAGTTTGGTGAGCATTCGACTTGCACAGTCTCAGTCCCAATAGAGCATTTACAAATAATAGAGCACATACAAACAAGCCCGGCAATCGCCGGGCTTGTTCTATTTTATGAGCTTCAAAGTCTGTTTAAGTTTGAACTTTTTGTGGGCGATGAACCTTAAGCTTCAGTGCCTTGAATCTTCTCTAATTCAGTAATAGTCGTTTGCGATATAAGCTGACCATCCATGTAATAGGTAACGTTTTGACCGTCTTTGATGCCCGTTAGAGTCGCTGTTTCACCAGATGTATAGACGATGTCCATTTGAATCGTGTTTTCATCGATCTTAATCATCTCACCGGTTTCAATGGTGCGATTGTTCGAAATTGGGCAATGGATACCATTGCTTCTGAACCAATGCTCACGCACTTATGCAAATCGGATTCTTTGTATTCTGAATAGGTCATCTGTTTTCTCATTTCTCGCGCTTGTCTTTCATATGTAAGTAACGACTCCTGTCTGGCGATATCCCCTGAGCGCGTAATGTACGAACTTTCGCCGATAGAGATTTACCATTTTATGCCAAGTGGGTTAATAACTAGCCAAAAGAGAAAGGGCTGAGAGAATTTAACGGCATAGCGAGGTGTAACTGATCAAGTTACCGAAAAAACGAGGGTAATAATGGTATGATCGCGGGCTCAGCACCATAAGTGATAAAGAATAGGAAACAGAATGACTCACCTTACCGAACAGCAAGAAGCTGCAATGGCGACGTTTAAAGAAAACTTACACCTTCCAAATGGTGGTTTTCATAAACTGATTATCGAGCTAAGTAAGGAGTATCAGCTGCCTTTCCAAAAGGTGCGTGCGGTTTTAAAGAAAGCTCAAAAAGATGTTGAACGACAAATACGAGAAGACTTTACCAGAGTGGATGACACAGTACTGAGCCAAGCGAATTGGGTAAACATCATTAAGTCGAAGCTTGTTGACTTAGCGGAAGAAAACCAAACGGTCATGGATAAGCTGCAACAAAATCTGAAGTATCAAAAAGTGTTGTCGGCAACCGAGGGTTCAATCGCAAGCGAAGACGAACGTGACGAGTTGATTGAAGAGTTGATTCAAGCTTATGAGAAAGAGGTGTTCAAACCGTTACTGGCGATGCTGCATACAACGAAGCTGTATTGGAAGTTAATGCTGGTGGATGAGACATGTAAGATGAATGAGGAGAATCGTGAGAAATTCAGTGATTACCCTCAACACATGCAAGCTGCAGAACACTTATATACTCTTGATCAGAAGTTAAGGTCGATGCCGTTAACTTATTAGTCCATGAATGCACTGATAATGACTCAATGGTGATTCAGAGTTCGATATAAGTTGGTTTCGATAGAAGTACGATAACCTAGCTAGCGTTAGCCGCGTGTGAAATGCAAAAAGGGCTAGGTTTCAGATCTGTTTTACTTCTACTCTATTTTGTTCTGCTAGAGCGAATTGAGGGTGACATCTTTTACATCTTTGGGACTAGATGGTGTTTCTTTTGTAGCCTTTGGGAAATGCTATAGGAGTGTGAAATGTCCTAGGGTGTTTCCGTTGCCTGAAACGATAGTTCCGATGCTTTCTCGTTCATTAAATTCAAAGTCGATGAGATAGCTGTGATGTTGTAGCTTGGGCAATATGTGGCGGTGGAGTATATCGCTATTGAGCTGTCGAATCTCGGTGACCCATGAAATCTCTTCTTTGTGTAAATCTATTTTAATCTTGAGCATTTATTACCTTTTAGTTTATTGACTGTTTTTTCGCGTGATAGTTGGTACCAATGGGTTTGTCGTGTTGTTCTGCGTGACATAACTGTGCCTTGTGTTTATTACATTTGTATTTAAGTGCTCGATCTATTCTGACTTCGCTGACAAAAGAGCAAATGACGATAGATCGGTAGTAGGATCGAATTTAAAAGCTATTGAATGACTATCTGGGTGAAAGCTGACGCAGAGATGGTGTAACGAGGGAATCGAGAACTGTCTATGTGGAACTTGGACTTACTTTAGCATTAACAGCTCTATAGATTAGAGCCAGGTGGCGAACTATACGCCTAGTTTTCAAAATTACAACCCTATTTTCAATTAAATTCAAAAATATTTTTGGGTGATTTACCATCGGTTACTGAAGGTTAAATGAGCGAAGGTCAGGGATTTGACCATGATATCTGACTGAGTCTTGGCTTTTCAGCTGTTCGTATTCGTTGTCATTAGTGGGTTTAATTGATCAGCTAATTTGGTGATGATTAAGTCTCTGTTGTATATGATCTTTACATTGTAAATTACAATCCATGATTTTGGGGTTCAGCGTTGTAATTACAGGGTTTTTGGGTGCTTTCCCCATCTGTTTTTTTCTTCAGGTTGATGAGTATTTTCCTCTTCGCGTCTTTTTGATATTTCTGATTCCTAATACCTCTCCTGACTACGCAAAATATGAATACTCACTTTTACATTTCTGAATAATAAAGTTGTTGTATCGCCAATTTAGTGCAAATATAATTGATAATAGTTCTCACTTGCGTTACAAGTTTGTTGTCAATCCAATGACAGACTTTAAATTATCGTTATTTAG
The DNA here is from genome assembly GCF_001691235.1 of Vibrio sp. ZF57. Lineage (NCBI taxonomy): Bacteria > Pseudomonadati > Pseudomonadota > Gammaproteobacteria > Vibrionales > Vibrionaceae > Vibrio > Vibrio sp. ZF57. The sequence goes on from NZ_MAKD01000129.1 coordinate 21,884, forward strand.
CAGTTGTGCACGCCCCATGCTCGTCTATGAGTAGTGTGACTTTCATTGTCATGAGTGGTGGTTTGTCTCAATGGCAAAGGAAGAAACATGAAGAAAACAATCAATTCAGTTCGCCAGTTATTGAGCGGGCTTGCCATCGTTCTAGCATCATCATTCATGATGACCGCGCATGCGGAAACCGTCACTATTGAGCATGTGAAAGGCACAGCGCAGTTTACTGAAGTACCACAGCGAGTGGTGGTTCTTGGTCACGGTAGCTTAGACGTGCTAGATCAAATTGGTGTGCAGCCAGTTGGCGCACCTCATAGCTTGCTGCCTGATTACCTAGCTTCGTACAAAGATACGACGGCAAATACAGGCTCATTAAGCGAACCTGATTTTGAAGCTATCTACATGTTGAAACCTGACATCATCATCGCGGAAAACCGCATGCTTAAGGTTTACGACAAACTGGCACAAATTGCTCCGACCATCATGTTCTCTATTGAAGGCGACAAATACTGGGCTGATGCTCAGCAAAACTGGCGCGCGCTAGGTGACATCTTTGGTAAGCAAGCTGAAGTAGAAGCGATCATTAAAGAGACTCAAGCTTCTATTACTGCGGTAAACGACAAAGTGGCGTCTGACGAAACTTCAGCAATGATGCTAATGAACAACGGCAACAACATTGCGATGTTCAACAAAGGCAGCCGTTTCTCAATCATTTTTGATGACTTTGGTTTTGTGGAATCAAAGAGCGCAACTGTGGCTCCGATCAAAGGAACACACGGCAACCTAATCTCTTTTGAATACATTGCAGATGCAAAACCTGAAGTGCTTTACGTGCTTGACCGTGAAAAAGCGATTGGCAAATCAGAAGGTCGCGCTCAACAACTGTTTGATAACCCACTGGTTGCGGCAACACCTGCAGCGCAGCATGGAAACATCGTTTACCTTGATTCAAGTGCTTGGTATCTGGCTGGTGGCGGTGTGACGGCGATTCACAGAATGCTTGGTGACATTGAACGTACGATTCAATAGTTATTAACCATCAGATTTTCGGGCTTATAAGAGTGTTCTTATAAGCCCTTTTTCCCTTTTTTATACGGGCTACCCGAGACCTACCTTTAGTATTATTTCTATGTTGAAACCCATTGCAGCTGCTGTATTTCTTGTTGTGTTATGCGTTGCGTCATTGATGATTGGAGTCGCTGAAATCAGTTTTAGTGACTTCTTCAATGGCAACCAACACGCCAATTCTATTTATATTGTTAGTCGGATTCCTCGACTACTCGCGATCGTGCTTGCCGGAGCGGGATTGAGTGTTTCTGGCTTGATCATGCAGCAAATCGTACAGAACAAGTTTGCCGCGCCTTCGACGATGGGCACCATTGACTGTGCGATGTTGGGTTACATAGTCGGCATTCTAGTGCTAGGCAATGCTGCGCAATGGAGCTACTTAGGCTTTATCTTCGCGTTTGCAGTGTTTGGCACCATGCTATTGGTTCGCTTCCTACAACACCTCAAGTTTAAGAACGCGGTATTGGTGCCTTTGATTGGCATTATGTATGGCAACGTTGTTTCGTCTCTAACAACCTTTATTGCTTATAAGTACGACTTAGTACAAACCATGTCGGCATGGACTATGGCGAACTTTGCGAGCGTGTTGCAGGGCAGCTATGAAATCCTTTATCTCGCGGTGCCTGCTTGTGTATTGGCTTACTATTTCGCGAGCCAGTTCAGTGCGGCGAGCATCGGTGAGAGCTTCGCGAAAAACATCGGTTTGAATTATCAGAAGATCGTCTTCATTGGTGTTGCGTTGGTTGCTATCTGCGCCTCTTCTGTGGTGATGATTGTTGGTGTTATTCCATTCCTTGGCCTTATCGTGCCGAATATCGTGTCGCTGATGATGGGCGATAACATGAAGAAGATTCTGCCTTGGACGGCCTACTGGGGCGTGATCTTGGTGTTGGCTTGTGACCTGTTAGCTCGAATCGTCATCTTCCCTTATGAGATTCCAATCTCAATGGTAATCAGCATCTTTGGTGGCTTGATTTTTATCTACCTAATCATGAGAGACAAGTCGAATGCGTGATTCAGTAAAAATTGCGATTCTGGCTATCGCGTCTTTGGGTATGACAGCGCTATTCATCGGGCAGGGGCTGACGTGGGATAACTACGAGTTCTTCTTGTCTCTGCGACTACCTAAACTACTGTCAATTGTGTTGGCGGCGGTGGCGATTTCTGCATCGTCATTGGTGTTCCAAACCATTACTAATAATCGAATTTTAACCCCATCCATCTTGGGCTTTGATAGCTTGTATATGCTGGTTCAAACGGTACTTCTGTTTGTGTTTGGCAGTACCAGTTTCTGGGTGATTGATTCAATCGCAAACTTTTCGATGTCTGTAACTGTGATGATCTTGTTCTCGTTTGCTTTGTTCCATTTCTACTTTAAGAGCAAGCGAAACAACGTATTCACACTGCTGTTGATAGGCATCGTATGTGGCAGCGTATTCTCGAGTTTGTCTAACTTCTTGGCGATGTTGATTGACCCGAACGAGTTCGCGGTGCTGCAGAATGTGATGTTCGCAAGTTTCAATAACGTGAAAGGCGAGTTGGTTTACCTCAGCCTTATTCCTTTGGGTTTGAGCTTGCTTGGCCTTTGGTTGTTAGCGCCTAAGCTTGATGTACTTTGGCTTGGTGTTGATAACGCAACAAGCTTGGGTGTGAACACCAAACGACTGACTCAGATTACCTTGGTGATTGTGTCAGTGATGGTCGCGGTATCGACTGCTTTGGTTGGCCCAGTGCTGTTCTTTGGTTTAATCACCGTGAGCTTAGCTCGTCAGATATTCAAATCTTATCAACATCGTGTGCTTATCATCGCAAGCAGTTTGTTAGCGGTCGTTCTATTGGTTTCAGGCCAATGGTTTATCGAAAAAGTAATGGCGTTTGAAACCACAGTGAGTGTGATCATTAACTTGGTCGGTGGTTTGTATTTTATGTTCTTGTTGTTACGCACCAGAATTCAGTAAAGGTAGTAAGTAGTGATTAAATTAACAGGTTTAACTAAGAAGTATGGCAAGTCACTCGTGGTGGATGATGCCAGTGCTATGTTCCCGAAAGGCGAAGTGACTTCTATCATTGGCCCAAATGGTGCGGGTAAAAGTACACTGCTTTCAATGGCGAGCCGCTTAACCGACAGTGACGCAGGTGAAGTGGTCATTGGCGATAAGTTACTGGCTGAGTGGGATACCAAAGAGCTAGCGAAGCACCTTGCCGTGTTAAGACAATCAAACAACATCAATATGCGATTTACGATTCGTGAGTTGGTCTGTTTTGGTCGCTTCCCACACTCTCAAGGTCGCTTGAAAGACGAAGATCATAAAATCGTCGATACAGCACTAGAACACCTTGGCATTACTGACATCCAAAACAAATACCTTGATGAGTTGAGTGGCGGTCAGCGTCAAATGGCGTTTATCGCGATGGTTGTGTCGCAAGATACGGATTATGTGTTCTTAGATGAGCCTCTGAATAACCTTGATATTAAACACTCGGTTGAAATCATGCAGACGTTGCGTCGTTTGGCGCATGAGTTCAATAAAGCGGTCGTTATCGTGATTCACGACATCAACTTCGCTTCTTGCTACTCGGATAACATTGTCGCGATGAAGAAAGGTAAAGTGGTTAAGTCGGGTAAGGTTTCGGAAGTGGTTGAAAAATCAGTGATGGAGTCTATCTACGAGATCCCATTTGAGATTCGTGAGTTCGATGGTGTTCGAATCTGTATGTATTATTCTGGTCGTTAGATTACTGAATAACTCGGTTGTTTTGCTTTCTAGCCGTTGAACGAAAAGAGCTCCCATATGAGGAGCTCTTTTTGTTTTCGGATAGTATCTGTGTTGTTAGTGAAATGTTGCAATGCAAAGGTAATTCCCCTTGTATAATAATAACTTAACTGACGTAATATTGACTGGTCGTACTTCTAATAACGCCAGTTTGAAGTCACTCACAGATCTACTCTTCATTTTTGAAAATCAATTGCTTTTTTTCTGCTTAATCTCTGAAAACCGTTCTACACTATGGTTATAACTGTTTGATTTGTATACGAGGTATCAATGAGTCGGAAACCCATAGTGTTAGTCGTGGATGACACCCCAAGTAACTTGGATGTGTTAACGGCAATACTCAAAGATACCTATCAAGTGAAAGTGGCGATTAACGGCACCATTGGTATCAAGATTGCGAAGATGGTGCCGCAGCCAGACCTTATCCTCCTTGATATCATGATGCCTGACATTGATGGTTACGAGGTTTGCCGCCAACTTAAAGCTCAGCCGAATACGGCTCACATTCCTATCATTTTCGTGACCGCCACAATTGGTCCAGAAGCCGAAGTGAAAGGCTTGTCTTTAGGTGCTGTCGATTACCTAACGAAACCAATTACGCCTGAAATCGCGCTCCAGCGTGTCAAAACCCACATCGCGTTGTATGACCAACAACGAGCGCTGTTCCATCAAGTGAAAGACAAAACCGTCGAGATCAACCTAGGTAAACTTGAGACGCTCAATATCTTAGGGAGAGCAGCGGAATTTAAAGACAACGAAACGGGTATGCACGTTAAGCGCATGAGCCACTACTGTGAGGTGCTAGGCAAGGCGTTGGGCATGACTGACGAAGATGCCGAAACGCTCCGTGACGCGGCGCCAATGCACGATATTGGTAAGATCGGTATTCCTGATAGCGTATTACTCAAGCCGGGTAAATTGGACGCCGACGAGTGGACAATTATGCAAAAGCATGTCGAATATGGTGTTGATATACTTGGTAGGCAGAGTGATTCCAAACTGATGCGTATGGCTATTCAGGTGGCGCAATATCATCACGAAAAATGGGATGGCAGTGGTTATCCAAACCAGATAGCTGGTGAAGGTATCCCATTGGTTGGAAGAATTGCGGCTGTTGCTGATGTGTTTGATGCCCTGACCGCAGAGCGCCCTTATAAAAAAGCTTGGAGTATTGATGAGGCGCTGAACTTGTTTGAAGAACAGAAAGGCAAACATTTTGATCCAACTATCGTTGATGTGTTTTTTCTGAAGTTACCTGAGATTCTAGCAATTAAAGAGAAATTTAGAGATGAGTGATGGCTTGATGTTGTCGCTAAATCGTTTGGTTGTTTTTCTGGTCATTACACTTGTGGTGTGGTCGCTGCTAATGCGATCTACGAATGCTGCTGAGGTAACAGATACTGAGTTAAATCAGTGGTTGGGAAACCAACCAACGGTAACTTTTGTTGTCTTGGCCAACCATTATCCTTACTCATTCATCGATGATGATGGGCAGGTTTCTGGGATCATCAAAGATTGGACATTAGATCTTGAACAGCGTTTTGGTGTTCATGTTCGGTTTGTCACAGTTAACTCGCGTGTCGAGGCTAAAGCCGCGTTAGTCGACGGGCGAGGCGATGTATTTCCATTCCAACAGTTCGACCCAAGTGAAGGTGGCCGTTTTCTTGCGAGTGCTCCCTATATTCCTTATCAGGTCGCAGTGATTGTTCCCATCGACAACAAACTCGATGGAAACCTAGATCAAAATAATAAACGCCGTATTGCGATGGTTAATGAAAATATCGATTTGGAGCGAGCCGGTGTCAAATTGAGTTCTATTGAGCGAGTGAATTTTGATAACGTTATTGATGCAGTACGTGCGTTAGGGGCCGGGGATGTCGAAGGCATGGTCGGTGAACCTATCACCACTATGGATCTTGCGAAAAAGATTGGCGTTCATGATTTAGCGGTAAATTATGTTCTGGAGCATTGGAAAAGGTTTGAAGCATCAATGGTGATTCGAACCGATGAACCAGAACTGCTGACGCTAATCAACAAACAGATTGAAACCTTCGACGTTGATAACAAGAACCAGATTTTATCGAAGTGGCTAGACAGTTCCCCCTATCGAGTGCCGCTAAAAGGCGTGTTTGGCTTTGGTAACCCTCCGTATATTTACCCAGACAGCACCGCAGTCGGGCTAGAGCACGACATTCTTCAGCGTGCACTGAATGACATGGGATATAAACTAAGTGACGTTGTCACACTTCCACCTAGCGCCGCTAAAAAAGCCATCGATAACAATAATTCTATAGCCTTTGTTTCTGGTGTTCAGTTTGATGATCCTAATGCGCACTTTTTAAGTGATAACGTTCTTAATGTTGAGTTTGTTCCTGTTTCACTAACTCGCCGCAAACTCCAACTTCAATCCCAAAAAGACCTATCATTAGGGGCGTTATTGTTCGACGAAACATCCTCAATTAAAAACTCTGTTGAAGTTCTGAAGAGTAAGTTAGACATTGATCGTGTTGAAGATTACGAAGATCTTGAATCAGCATTCTCGCAGTTGAGGGCTCAAAATGTTGACCTGCTAATGGTTGAACGAAGAGTGCTAGAGTGGTTTATCACCAATACTCGTTTTATTGAAATGGCAGAGCTAACGCTACATGACGAGTATAAAGTTGAGTATCCGATCTATGTGGACTTTAAGAGTGAAGAAATCAGAGATAGCTTCAATGCCGCAATTAAAAGGCTTAAACAGGAGGATGACGGCTTAAACCAAATTATCGAGATGCAGGTTCAGAGTGATTTAAGCCTAGTCCTTAAAAAAGCGAATATTATCGCGCAAATATCTGCGTATTTTATCGTCAACGACCGCTTTGAAGAGTTGACGGAAGTGTTTGAAATTTTCGACACGGACAGTTCTTTTCAGATGATCACCGCACAAGCGGATAACAATAGTCGCCCGATCAAATCTTGGTACATAGGCAACCTAGTTGATCAATATGGAGAGAAGAAAAATACCTCTCACTTTTCATCAGTCACCAAGGTGGCGAATTATAGGACCAAGGGAGGGAGTATCAACTCTGGTTCGATGACTTTCTACTTTGATGTTAATTCGTTAGTGCGGAACCATGTTTATTTTCCATCTGTCGAACAATTTAGTTCATTCGGAGATGCGGCGAAACGCTATATTACGGATGTTTATCAAGCGAGTAACTTGACTGGAGAGATCCTAAATCTAAGCCAAAAAGAGAGGGCGTGGATTAAAGATAATCCGGATGTACGTATAGGTATCGATCCGAATTCGTTACCTTATGAAGCGGTATCCAATACCGGTGAATACATCGGGATGATTGATGATTATCTAACGCTGATTGAACAAAAAACAGGGCTAAGTATTCAGCATGTTGACGTGGCGAATTGGTCTGAGACCCGAAGCTTGGTTGATCATCATGAAGTGGAACTGGTCTCAGCAGCTCAAGAGAATCGTTCGTTAGGAGATAACGTCAAAGCAGCTAAAAGCTTGTTTTCAAGTCGTTTGGCCATTGCATCGAGAAGAGACGTTAGTAGCTTGGTACTTGAAGAAGCTGATGGTTGGAAAATCGGTATATTGAAGAATGCGGCAAATACTAACGCGATTTTAGATAAGTACCCGAACGTTGAGTGGGTAGAGGTAGAATCCACGGCCGATGGGCTCAACCGATTGGATGATAAAACCTTAGACGGCATGGTCGACACTGTTGATGTCCTCAATTACCTCATTGATTCATTTGGTCATCGAGGGGTTGGTATCATCGGCCGGTTAGACTTCTTCCTGTCGCCAACTCTGCATGTCATCAAATCTGAACCTTTGCTTTATTCGATTGTGAATAAGGCGATTGAGAGTATTTCTGCTGAAGAACATCAAAAGATATCGGCGAAGTGGGCGGCGCCCAAAGCGATAGAAAGAGTTGATTATCAATTGGTTTACACTATTTCGGTTTTTTCTCTGGTGATCCTTCTTCTTATTATTTTCTGGAATCGTAAATTAGCGAAGCAGATCAGTATTGCTAAGGAAGCGACCGAAGCTCTGGAAAAGGCGCAGAACCAACTCTACAACATGCTAAATAGCTCTCCAATTGCAGCTAGTGTGGTATTTGAAGAAGAGGTTCGTTACGCGAACGATACGGCAAAACGTTTGTTTGGCGTGGAAGATCAGGCGTTGTCTTCTATCGACGTTGCCGCTATCCATGACTCGCTGAGCGTTCGTGATGGCGTGCATGAAGAGCTCGACCTTAACGGTAAAGTTGAAAATAGGGAGTTAGTACTCAGAAAGTCTGATGGAACCCGATTTGTTGCTTTGGTCAGTTACTATCTTTTTGAGATTGATGGTGAAGTCGCCACACTATTTTGGGCATTCGATATTTCAGAAATGAAGCGCCTTAACGAACAATTGGAAGAAGAGAAACAGAGAGCCGATTTGGCGAGCCAAGCTAAATCGGAATTTTTAGCTAATATGAGCCATGAGATAAGAACCCCAATGAATGCCATTATTGGCTTGTCTTATCTGGCGATTGGCGAAATATCTAATCCTGTCGCTCGAAATTATATTGAGAAAGTGCACCGTTCTGGCCATTCGTTACTCGGTATCATCAATGACATCCTTGATTTCTCAAAGATAGAAGCTGGGCAACTTGTTATTGATAACGTCCCGTTTGATCCCGTAACGACTTTTAAAGATGTGATTGAGTTGATGGAATCGAAAGCGGCTGAGAAGCAACTCAATTTGTCGATGGTCATCGACCCAGAGTTAGACACGCCACTACAAGGCGATCCATTGAGGTTGTTCCAAGTCATACTCAACCTTGTGGGCAACGCGATTAAGTTTACGGAACAAGGCAGCGTAGTATTAACGGTGGAGCATGTTGACTCGAACGACAGCAGCCTAACCATGAGAGTGAGTGTGATGGATACCGGGATAGGCATTTCGGATGAGAACCGTCACAAGCTGTTTGAAGCCTTTAGCCAAGCGGATACCACAACGACACGTCGGTTTGGCGGTACAGGGCTTGGGCTCAACATTAGCCAGAAATTAGTTCATGCGATGGGCAGTCAAATTACGGTAGAGAGTGTTTACGGGCAAGGCAGTGAGTTCTCCTTTGTACTGACATTGCCACGCTCAAGCTCGGATGCGTTAGCCGACTTCAAAGCTCAAGAGTTGCAACTGGATTATCAGATAGAGTTCAAAGGGCAAAGAGTGCTATTGGTTGAAGACAATGAGCTGAACCAAGATCTCGCCTTAGCATTTTTCAGTCGCTCTAAATTAAATGCCGATCTTGCTGAAAACGGAAAGGAAGCGCTGGAGTTAGCTAAAAACAACGACTACGAAATAATCTTCATGGATCTTCAAATGCCGATTATGGACGGCTTTGAAGCTACCCGTTTGATTCGTGAATTCGATATAGATGTACCGATTATTGCAATGTCAGCCAATGTTTTTGATGATGCGAAACAACGAGCGAGGGAGTCGGGCATCACGGACTTCTTGGATAAGCCTATTGTTATTGATAAAGCGATGTCTTTGATTACTCGATACATTGTTCCTGAGGTCTTAGTTGAAGGTCGAGCGCCATCAGACACCTCTTCAGATGCGATCCAGACAGGTGATTCTGGTGAGAGTGCGGAATTGCACTCCGATCCCCAAATTGAGCCGCCTGTTTTCTCTCAGTCGAGGTTTGAGCAACTGACTTATCATGATGTGAAGCTGCAAGCCAAAATGCTTGATAGGTTCTGCCAAGGATCGCCAGACATTATGTCGGATGCTTTTGATAACTTAGTACAAGGCGACTGGGAGACGTTAGAGCGTAATCTACATACCTTAAAAAGCATGGCAGCTTCGATTGGTGGATTGCGATTGGCAGAGTTACTCAGTGATTTAGAAAGCAAAGCGCATAACAAGGCGTGTGATGAAGCAGATCTTAAGCAAGGCGAACTTGGGTTAATCGAACTGATTAAAGCAGTTGAGATCAGCTTTGATGTGTCTGGTGTTGGGGGATTCAATACGACAAGTACTGAAGAAGCCGATGCGAGTCTTGCTGATACCTCTGATTCACCGAGCATCACGTCAGAACAGCATGCTCAGTTGCTATCACTGCTGGATGCTTATGATAACGATGCAACTCAATATGTGACTGAGTTACTGGCACAGTATCCACATTCTGTTGTTCTCAAAGATGTTCGAAGTGCGTTAGATAATTATGACTTTGAACGAGCAAAAGAGGGGCTTGGCGCTTCTGAGTAGTTGTCTTTTATAAATATCACTTCAACATTAAAGCCTTTAGCTTTTACAGCGAAATACCGAGCTAGCTAAAGGCTTCAAATCTATCTATACCGAACTAACGACTCACGTTCTGTTTGATTAGCTCAACAACCGTATCGTATCGGTGCGGCAGTTTTCGGTTTCGTTTTTGAACCAGATACAGCGTTTCCTCTACTTCTACCTTTGGCGGCACAACGTGTAGCTTGTCTCTATCTGGGAAGTGTTCAACCGCGCCAGCCGGTAACACGGTAAAACCTAATCCTTTTGATACGGGTAGCAAGATCTGGTGAAGCTGATTGATGTAGCCAGATCTTGGTATCTCATTAACGTTGATGTTCGCTAAGTCTTTATCTCCGCAAAGGTCGAAATACAAAGACAGATAGTGTGCAGAATCTGGGTGGGCAATCAGGCCAATGTCATTCAATACTTGCGGCGTTATCTCTAAATCAGCAAGGCTGTGGTGAACAATAAGACACAGTGCTTCTTTGCCGATGACTTGGCTTTGGTAGTAGCTGTCGTTCGGGGAATGCCTAACAATGCCGATATCGGTAGTGCCTTCGCTTAGGTCATTCAATATCTTTTTGTTTGGAGCGGCTTCTAAGTTAATGCTGAGCTCTTGGTGTTGCTGTTGAAGTTCAAGAAGCTTGGGATACAGACGCAAAGAGAGTGAGCCAGAGCAAGACAAGTGACATTGCCCAGCATAAGGGTTATCAAAACTCAGAGACTCAAAAAGATCTTCTTGGTCTTTCTCTAGTTTGATCGCATAGCGATACATAATCCGACCCTGTTCGGTCAGTTCGAAGCTCTTGTTTTCTCGAGAGAGCAGGTCACAATTACAAGCTTGTTCAAGCTTCTTGATGTGTTGGCTGACTCCAGGTTGTGTCATATACAACTTTTCTGCCGTTTGGGTGAAATGGCCAACTTCAACCAGAGTCTTAAATGTATTGAGCCAAAGTGGATTAATCATACTCACCTTCAAATACTAAAGCCTATAAATAACAGAAAATTATTATTATCTTAAGTAATGATAATTTCAACTCTAGCGTCTTAAGTAACGCTAATCAAAGTCATGTGGTGGTAGCACTTTATATTGGTCTATTGGTCGCTTTGTAGAGTTGCTATGAGTAACAAAGTGTTGCGACTTTGTTGAATTTTTGGTCTATTGACCAACTGTGCTCATATTTAGGAACGAAGATGAATAGAAATGTTTGGCTGCTCTCACTGTGTCAGGCCTTGTTGATGACGGGTAACATATTACTGATCTCTGTGATTGGTTTGATCGGTAAGCAGATTGCACCCAGTGTCAGCATGATCACCTTGCCGGTTGCACTGCAGTTTTTGGGTCTAATGGCAGCCACTATTCCTGCATCTTTAATTTCAGGCAAGTTAGGGAGAAAGAGAGGATTTAGCATTGGTAATGTGGTTGGCATTACAGGAGCTAGTCTTGCCACCTACGCACTGTCTCAACAACATTTCTATTTGTTTTGTTTCGCTACGTTCTTACTTGGGATAGGCATAGGTTTTGGCACGCTTTATCGTTTTGCTGCAATCGAGGTGTGTGATGAAAATGCCCGTCACCGAGCGATCTCTATCTCGATGGCTGGTGGCGTTTTAGCCGCGGTATTAGGACCAAATTTGGCGATTATGTCGCAACAGTGGTCGCAAGATGGCTTGTACATTGGTGCTTTTGCTTCTTTGATTGGATTGAACATTCTTGCGTTACTCATCTTACAAACAATTCAGTTTCCAAAAGTCTCTTTTAATAGTCAGGCACCTAAATCCGATCCTCTCAGTGTGATAGTAAAAGCGCCTAACTTTATTGGCGCAGTGTTTGCTGCCATGGTCGCTTATGCGGTGATGAATATCCTGATGACAGCAACGCCATTGGCAATGATTGGTTGTGGCTTTGACTTTACCAAAGCAGCGGGCGTCATTGAGTGGCACGTATTGGGGATGTTTGTTCCTGCATTCTTTACTGGTTCACTTATCGAGAAGTTTGGCTCAAGAATGATGATCTTGGCAGGCGGGGTTCTGTTCGTCGTCTGTATCGCGATTAACATTCATGGCGAATCTATCTGGCACTTCAGAGCGGCTCTAGTTGTGCTTGGTGTCGGTTGGAACTTTATGTTTATCGCGGCAACAGGTTTGTTTAGTCAGTCCTACCAATCGCAGAATAAAGCTAAGGCACAAGCGTTTAATGAATTTATTGTCTTTGGCTGTGTGACGATTACCGCCATGCTCTCTGGCTGGCTAGAATCGACAGCAGGGTGGCAGAACCTCAATATCTACGTATTACCATTCGTGTTAGCTGTTATCTTGCTGTTCGCATTCAGTGCTCGTAAATCGCGTATTCAAAAGCAGCCTGTGTAATGGCTCATCGAATGGTGGTTCAGTAAATTTGTTACTGTGATTAAAACCCTAGTATCTCGAACTGCGACCAATAAAAAGCCCTACCAAATCGGTAGGGCCTTTGCTTACGGCTTAAATAATAACGTTTTCTTAAAACTGCTGTCGTGGCTTATATCCTGTGACAACAGTACTTAAGCTTGTGTTGTAAATACGCATGACAGAGCCAGCGATGATTTACAGGTCGACCAAAATTGTCTTAGTGGTAATCCCACCTTGGTCATCGATTATCTTCAGTGTCACCTCGTGCTTTCCGTATGAAGGGAAGATTGACGTGAATGTGCGACCTCGTTTCACCTTTCCGTTTGGAAGTGTCCACTCGGTATCAACAATACGACCATCGCTGTCTGAACTTGTAGACCACATGGTTACCCAGCGGCCCAAGTGAATGTACTTCGCGCTCGCTTCTGGAAGGGCGTTTGGAGATTCAACACTCACTACGGAGCTAAATGAATCGGTAGCGCCTTTGTCGTCAACAACAGTCAAGTTCACCGTGTATTCACCGGCTTGCTCGTAAGGCCAAGTTGGTGCCACTTCGTTACTTGTTGTGCCGTTGCCAAAGTCCCATAGATAACTGACGACCTCACCATCTTGATCAGAACTGAAGTTACGTGCTGAAACGTTTAGGCCAGTCACATTCAGCTCGAAGTTCGCAGTAGGAGCGACGTTGTGTTGGCTTACTTTAGATAAGCGAACCACGCCGTATTCGTTGTTGTCACTCTGATTCACAATATCGACCGCTAAACCAAACTCCGTCAGGATGCGTCCTGAATCTGGTGCTTGAGGCGATGTGTAATCTTGGTCATCCGAGAAGCTAGCATTGCCAACCAAACTGGTATCTTCGAGTACATCATTGTCGCTGTTTACAAGACGCATTGGAGTATGATCTTTGAGTGAGAACGCAGCGTCTCGAACTTGGTAGCGTGTTTGAGCCACTTCACCAGAGTTTGCCCACACCATGGCATTTTGGTCTGCATCGACCACGCCTAACCAACCTTCACCAGGGTGTTTACCTACCCAGTTGTCGGTTAGTGATTCGTCGACGTACCAAATGATCAAGCCTGGGTCGAATGACATCAGTTGTCCCATGCGTTTGATGTTCGCTAGGCCTTCATCAACATTCATGTGGCTGCGCCACTGCAATAGATAGTAGTGCTGCGCTTGATGGAATCCATTACTCAGCTTGTAACCATTAAGGGCGAAGGTGGAGTTGCTTTCACCATCGTCTATTGAGGTCACTTCACCATCGACAACCACAGCAAGGTTATCTAAATAGAAGCCTTCCATTGCTAAGCCGCCATCGGTGATGTACTCAAATGAAAGTTCAACTTCTTGTCCTGCCCATTGTGAAACGTCGAACTCAGCGTTAACCCATCCGCCAGATTCGCCGCCAATAGCAGGAACGAGGCCCGTGTTGTATGGGTCGTCCATTGAGGTAATGTTGCCTGCAATGGCTTGTCCGTTGATTAGCACGCGCGCAAAGTCGTAGTCTTTTTCAATCTCATACCAAGTTTTGAAAGACAGCAGTGCAGAATCACCCGCTGGGATCATCAACTTGCGAGTCATACTGTTTTTCAGATCATCGCCTTTTTGAGAGTGGAATGAATACTCGCCCTCAAAGGGTTTCAGACTTTCAATCTGCTTTTCAGGAAGATCCACTTTGATCATGTTAGGACGACTGTTATCCGTTGTTTGGAACAGCGTATACACTTGTGGATTGTCTTCTAGGTCATCAATCGAGAGCTGATCATCGTTAACCCAACGTCCGCCAATCGATTTCTGTAGGAAGTGTTTTGCCCAAGAGCTGAATGCCGTTGGTTGTGTACCACCAATTTGACCAGCCCAACTGCCCGAAGACATGATTGACCAGTAAGAAACCGGTTCGCCTCTGCCTGTGTATTGCGTGTCATACTCGTCTGGTAAGCCTAAATCATGACCATATTCGTGGGCACAAACACCTGCAGCCGCATCAATCGGTTGAATGGTGTAATCGAACGCCGCGTATTGGCCACCAAATCGATCTGGAAGCGAGCTAGAAGTACCTTCCAGTACATGAGTGCGACCAAGGTTGAATCGGTGAGACCAAATCGCATCAGGGCCTAACACGCCACCACCGGCTTCTTCGCCTACCGATGCATGAAACACCATCAGGTGGTCAATCACACCATCGGGTTCGCGGAAATTTCCGTCACCGTCGTAATCGTAACGATCTTCGATGTCGTAATCGGCAAGGTTGATACTCGGATCTTGAGCCAGTTGATTCAGCGCTTCACGAACCAGTTCTTGGGCGTTTAGGTCGTTGTCGGTGGTAGGGGAGTTGCCACCATAGAATGACGCAGGCTTAGAGGCGCGATACCAACCTGCCGCTTGACCTGAAACGCTGTAACTGTCGCCTGATTCGCTTTGGTAATATTGGCGCATCGAGATTAGGTTTTCGCCATTTGGCCCTGTGTAGCCAGAATTTGAGAACAACAGCTCTTGATAATGCTCTGGATTGTAGCTCTCATAGAGCATCTGCGTGTGCTCTTCGGTCAACTTGTTGTCATCCCAGTTCAAATCAGGGAAATCGACCAACAGAGCGAGCACTTTGTCGGTACGTTTAGTGCCGACTTCTAAAGCAAAGACGCTGGCCTTTTTAACGCCAGACCCTTTTTCTATGGCTTTGAGTATTTTTGCGCGTTGCTCAAGTGCTTTTTTTCCGAATTGAGCATCGCCTTTGAAACCGGAATTGATTTTATTTTTCAAGTAACGGTCAAGCGCATCGCGCTTTGCCGCATCGGTTGCATCTTGGTCGACTAAGCCTTGTCTAACTAGCATTTCAATGAGTTTGTCTTCATTAACTACGCCTAAATCAATAGGTGTTTTTGCATAACCACTGACGCTAAATAGAGTAAGCATTGCTGAAGCCAACAATGTTTTTCTCATCATTTTCATTATATTTCCTTTTTGTATTTCCATGTCGATATCAGTATCAACTTGCCTTATTCAGATCTGTTGTCCGAGTTTGGCCTAATACACTCTTGTGGTGCCTTATTTAACTGACGTGTGTTTGTTGTATGTTTTTTACTTTCTATCTCTTTTGTATTGGTTGTCTCTTTTCTATTTTTTGAATCAAACGGGGTGCTCTTCACTTTTTTAGCGTTGAGATAGATACGCAAAGCTTCTTGATTTTCCTCATAGGTTAAGCCTGAACAGATAACACCTCGTTTAATCAATGACTTCAGTAATAGTTCGTCGTTCTCAATAGTGGAAGCCTGTGACAGTGAGGAAAAAATTAGAACCATTAAAGCCATTGTTTTGTGTGACATTATTATATCAAGCCATCAGTTTTGATTATGTAACAAAATATATTTATAAAATTTACCAATCAAATGGATAATTATTACAATTAATTATTCGTTCCGGTTTCAACATTTAGAGTTAATATAAAATAAGGAGTGTTATTTATTCTATTGTCAGTTATTTAATGGGTTTTGTTGAATGAATAGTTGATAGTTTGGATGTTTAATAACATTGATTAGGTCGTGGTTATTATTCTGGAGGGCGCTTTATACAAGGCGTTGGGTTCTAACTAATAAGATAATTTTTTATTATCGGTGTTTTAAAATACGCATGTAATAACTGAGTCATTAGTAAATACCCATGCTCAAATTATTTTTACTCAAAATATCAATAATTAGGGTATTAAGCGCGATTTAAAGTGCTTCAAGAGAACAGATTTCACAATAGCTCGATCAAATGGAGTTATCAGATAAGAAAAAGAGCCCGCGTTTAGGCTTTTTAGTTCGTGTACGCGTTAGCGATTTACTTATTGTTGAGTAGAGGATTGCCATGGTTAAGACATCCAAGCTTACTAAAGGCTTTGTTGAATGAGTGCTGTGCAAAGATTTAAACATTCGTACATTCCATACCTCTGTTTCAATGAGAACCATGAGATTTAAACTGTAGGTAACTTAGATGATTTATAAATGTTGATTTGAGAAGAAGCGTGAAGCGTTGAGCTTTGTGAGGTGTCGAGCGTATTTTTGTATAAATAGCAGGCATTTACACAAAATGTGACGTTCACATTTTGTCATAACTTTAATAATTGTATATATTCCTCGCCTAAAATAATAATTAACCTAAGTTAATATAATGACTGTCAGCTCATCTACTCAATCTCGTGAAACGCTTCTCAGCGAAAACGAACAACTTGTCTCTACCACTGATTTAAAAGGCGTGATTACGTACAGTAATGATGCTTTTTGTCGCATAGCGGAATACAGCCAACAAGAATTGCTAGGGCAACACCACAATATCGTAAGGCATAACGATATGCCGAAAGCCGCTTTTGCTGATATGTGGGTTAACCTAAAGCAAGGTAAAGCTTGGCGTGGCATCGTAAAAAACAAAACCAAATCTGGTGGGTTTTACTGGGTCGATGCTTATGTAACTCCAATTTACGACAATGGTAAGGTGAGTGGCTACCAATCTGTTCGTGTTAAGCCAAAGAATGAATGGATACAAGTTGCAGATAAGGCTTACCAAGGCCTCTTGAAGGCTGAAAAGTCGGGTCGCCAATGGTCATTAAAGATCAGTGACAGTGTTCGTTACGCCGTGTTGCTAGGCTCTTTGGCTGCGCCGTTAATTTCAAATCTCATTGAAGTGGGGCAAGTATCACAATGGTTGTTGAGCCTACTTCCTGTTTCAGCATTAGCACTGCTTTTCCGACAAGAGCTGATTGATACTCCACTGCAGTTGAAAAAGCTGCAATCTAAATTCGATAGTGTTAGTCGTCTTGTTTATTCAGGTAATAGTCAGTTCTCTATTGCCGATTTTCACTTAAAACTATTGTCTGCAAGAATCCGCACCGTATTAGGTCGCATGACAGACTCAGCCAAGCCGTTACAAGATTTGGCTGACAACCTAAATGCGACGTCATTTGAAGTATCAGAAGCCTTTGATCAACAAACAAAAGACATTCTTCAAGTACGAGAGGCGACTGAAGAGGTTGAAGTCACCGCCAATGAGGTCTCTTCTCGCACAGAAGAAGCGCACCAGATTGTTGATGTGACTTTGCAAACCTGTGCTGGCGCTAAAGAAAGCATTAATCAAACTCATCAAAACTTAGAGAGCCTAGCTTCTCAGGCTGAAAAGGCGACTCAAACGACTTACCAACTGAGCGATCAAGCGCAGAGCGTAAGCAAGATAATGGAAGAGATTGGTGGAATCGCCGAACAAACCAACTTGTTGGCCCTGAACGCTGCGATTGAAGCGGCGAGAGCGGGCGAGCAAGGACGAGGCTTTGCCGTTGTTGCCGACGAAGTCCGTGCATTGTCGGGTCGAACCTCAAAGGCTACGGTTCAGATCAAAGAGAGCATCGATACCATGCTAACGACGATTGAAGGGTGGCAAAAAGATATTCTGGCGAACCGTAAGCAAACGGACGCATGTGGTGATGTTGCGAAGGTGAGTGCAGAGCGCTTGTCGGAAGTCGAAAACCTAATGCAATCCATGAATGAACTCATGCAGTCTGTTGAAAGTTCTGCTCATAAGCAACGTGAGCTGTCGAGTGAAGTCAATCTGCATATGCAGTCTATCGCCTCGACCGCAGAACAAAACTTAGTGGCAACGCATTCTGTGAAAGACCACTCCACAGAGCTAAAAGAACGAGTCAATGAGTTCTACCAACTGGCAAAGCGTTTCGAAGAAAAATAGCCGTTAGATTTAATCCGAATGAGAGAAAAGACAAAAAAAGCCCCGCATTTTCATGCGGGGCTTTCTGTATGCATCAACCCATTGAAGGGCGAGACAATGTATTCAAGATTAAGCTAGAAGCTCTTTCGCTGTGTTTACTACGTTTTCAGTAGTGAAACCGAACATCTTGAATAGCTCACCTGCAGGTGCAGACTCGCCGAACGTTGTCATACCGATGATCTTGCCACCGAAACCAACGTACTTGTACCAGAAGTCAGCGATGCCAGCTTCTACAGCGATACGTGCCGTTACGTCAGATGGAAGTACAGACTCACGGTACTGCGCGTCTTGTTTGTCGAACGCATCAGTAGCAGGCATAGAAACTACGCGTACTTTCTTACCTTCAGCCGTTAGCTCAGCAGCAGCGTTAACCGCTAGCTCAACTTCAGAACCCGTTGCGATAAGGATAAGCTCTGGCTTGCCTTCACAATCTTTCAGGATGTAACCACCCTTAGCGATGTTTGCTACTTGCTCAGCGTCACGATCTTGTTGTGCAAGGTTTTGACGAGAGAAGATAAGTGCAGAAGGACCATCTTTACGCTCGATTGCTAGTTTCCAAGCAACAGCAGACTCAACTTGGTCACATGGACGCCATGTGCTCATGTTTGGCGTTAGACGTAGAGAAGCGATCTGTTCAACCGGTTGGTGAGTAGGACCATCTTCGCCTAAGCCGATAGAGTCGTGCGTGTAAACTTGGATGTTCTGAACTTTCATCAGAGCAGCCATACGCATAGCGTTACGAGCGTATTCCATGAACATTAGGAACGTTGCGCCGTATGGTACGAAACCACCGTGCAGAGCGATACCGTTCATGATAGCCGTCATACCGAATTCACGTACACCGTAGTGGATGTAGTTACCAGAGAAGTCGTTTGCTTCAAGAGACTTAGAACCAGACCACATAGTCAGGTTAGAAGGCGCAAGGTCAGCCGAGCCGCCCATGAATTCAGGTAGCATAGCACCGAACGCTTCTAGAGCATTTTGAGATGCTTTACGTGATGCGATGTTTGCTGGGTTAGCTTGAAGATCAGCGATGATTGCCGATGCTTTCTCTTCCCACTCAGCTGGTAGGTCACCGTTTACGCGGCGTTTGAATTCAGCTGCCAGCTCAGGGTATGCTGCTTCATAAGCTGCAAGTTTCTCGTTCCACGCTGCTTCCTTAGCTGCGCCTGCTTCTTTCGCATCCCACTCTGAGTAAACTTCCGACGGAATTTCAAAAGGACCGTGCTCCCAACCTAATTCTTTACGTGTTGCTGCAATTTCTTCAGCGCCTAGTGGAGCACCGTGACAGTCGTGCGTACCTGCTTTGTTTGGAGAACCAAAGCCAATCACTGTTTTAGTACAGATTAGAGTAGGGCGAGGGTCTGCTTTAGCCGCTTCAATCGCTGCGTTGATAGCGTCAGAATCGTGACCATCTACCGCTGGGATTACGTGCCAGCCGTAAGCTTCGAAACGCTTAGGTGTATCGTCAGAGAACCAACCTTCAACTTCGCCATCGATAGAGATACCGTTGTCATCCCAGAAAGCAACCAGCTTACCAAGACCAAGCGTACCTGCTAGAGAACATGCTTCGTGAGAGATA
This sequence comes from Vibrio sp. ZF57, assembly GCF_001691235.1. Lineage (NCBI taxonomy): Bacteria > Pseudomonadati > Pseudomonadota > Gammaproteobacteria > Vibrionales > Vibrionaceae > Vibrio > Vibrio sp. ZF57. Next base: position 41,721 of record NZ_MAKD01000129.1, read on the forward strand.
CCTTCCATCAGACAGCCATCACCCATGAATGCATAAGTGTAGTGGTCTACGATGTCGTGGCCTTCTTTGTTGAACTGTGCTGCTAGCGCTTTCTCTGCCATAGCCATACCAACAGCGTTAGTGATGCCTTGACCTAGAGGACCAGTCGTTGTTTCGATGCCTGGTGCGTAGCCGTACTCTGGGTGACCTGGAGTCTTAGAATGCAGTTGACGGAAGTTTTTAAGATCTTCAATTGAAAGCTCGTAACCTGCTAGGTGAAGCAGAGAGTAAATCAGCATTGAGCCGTGGCCGTTAGACAGGATAAAACGGTCGCGGTCAGCCCACTCTGGGTTTGCTGGGTTATGGTTTAGGTGAGAGCGCCAAAGTACTTCAGCGATGTCTGCCATACCCATAGGCGCGCCTGGGTGACCAGAGTTTGCTTGTTGTACGCCGTCCATGCTTAGAGCACGAATAGCGTTAGCTAGATGTTTGCGATTCATAAGAACTTCCGAATAAAAATTAAGAAAAACAAAATTGATAAAAGTAGGGGAACTGAACGTTCCCCTATTTGAATTTGGTAAGAGTGATTACAGCTTAGCTGCGATCATGTCTTCTAGTTTGCCTTGGTCAACGGCGAAGTTGCGGATGCCTTCTGCTAGCTTCTCTACAGCCATTGCGTCTTGGTTGTGGTCCCATAGGAACTCAGCGTGAGTCATCGCCGCTGGACGCTCTTTAGTACCGTTAGAGTCGATTAGCTTCTCTACTACTTCGCCTTCTGCTGCTTCTAGGTCTGCTAGAAGTTGAGGTGCGATAGTTAGACGGTCACAACCAGCAAGTTCAAGGATCTCGCCGATGTTACGGAAGCTTGCGCCCATAACAACAGTCTTGTAACCGTGGTCTTTGTAGTAGTTGTAGATATCTGAAACAGAGATTACGCCTGGATCTTCTGAAGCTTCGAAATCACGACCTTCTTTCGCTTTGTACCAGTCCATGATGCGACCTACGAAAGGAGAGATTAGGAATACGCCAGCTTCAGCACAAGCACGAGCTTGAGCGAAAGAGAATAGAAGCGTTAGGTTACAGTTGATGCCTTCTTTCTCTAGGATTTCAGCAGCACGGATGCCTTCCCAAGTAGAAGCCAGTTTGATAAGGATGCGGTCGTTAGTGATACCAGCGTCGTTGTACATTTTGATAAGTTGACGAGCTTTAGCAACGCTGCCTTCCATGTCGTAAGAAAGACGAGCATCTACTTCAGTAGAGATACGGCCAGGTACAACTTTTAGGATTTCTTTACCGATGTTCACGTTAAGCATGTCGCAAGTATCTTGAACTTGCTGTGCTTTATCACCGCTTTGCGCTTTTGCGTATTCGATAGAAGCATCGATTAGAGGAGCGTACTCAGCAATTTGAGCAGCTTTAAGAATTAGAGATGGGTTAGTTGTTGCATCTTCAGGAGTGTACTTGCTGATAGCTTCGATATCGCCAGTGTCAGCTACAACAGTTGTTAGTTTACGAAGTTGCTCTAATTTATTGCTCATTTTGATCATCCTATGTATCGCATAACACCTCATTAATGGGAGAGGTGTGGGCATTTGCAAGCTAACTAATGAAGTTCTCAATGGTTGTACCAGTGAGCCAAACTTACATTAATTTAAATTTTTCTCCGAACGAACATTTGCACAGAACATTTGATCGCTCGATGAGTAAATGATGTAGCCATATTTATCCGATCTAGCCCCAAAGTCAACGGTAAATAGTGCTGTATGGTGACTTCAGTCAAATATATTTCACTCTAGTAATCATGGGGTATGCAAGCAAACGTTTAACGAGCAAAGTGAGGTGAATTAATCAACAACAAAACCATGGTTATGACTATGAGCAAATGTACCTTGCCGTTACATATGTTTGGGGTGTAAACTTGTGTATCACTTGCTTAAGCATCGAACATTTGTTCTTCAAGCAGGTAAAATAATTGTTAAATATTGGTTGAGTGGTATATGAGTAAGAATATCCAAGATGTTTCCGAAGAAAACACTGATCTCCTCACTGAAGTAGCGGTAGCTTATTATCAAGATGGTGCCACGCAAGAAGAGATATCTAAAAAGTACTCTATCTCCCGTGCAAAGGTTGGTCGAATGCTCAAGCAAGCCCGAGATGAGGGCATTGTTGAGATCACCGTGAAATATCACCCCGTCTTTAGTGCGAAGATCGAGCAACGTTTGATCGAACGATTTGGTGTAAAGCGTGCGCTTGTGGCACTAGACCAACCAAATGAAGAGAAGCAGCGATTACAGGTTGCTGGTTTAGTGTCTAACTACCTTACCAGTACACTGAAAAACGGCATGGTAGTGACAGTAGGACAAGGGCGAAACGTATCGTCTGTTGCTCATCACACTGGCGTCATTACGCCACGAGACTGCAAATTCGTGTGTGGTATCGGCGGTATTCACCCAAGAGGCGGTATGTTTAATGCCGACCATATATGCAGGCAGTTAGCCAAAAAGTACGGTGGATCTTCTGAAACCTTATACGCGCCCGCTTATGCCGAGAATAAAGCGCAAAAAACCGCATTCATGGAAAACAGCACCGTTAAGCAGACCCTCGATCTCGCTCGAAAAGCCGATGTCGCTTTGGTCGGTATCGGTGATATGAGCGAAAACAGCTATATGGTCGACTTAGGCTGGTTTACCGCAGGTGAGGTCGTTCAATCTCGTTTATTACAAGGTGTCGTCGGTGACTTTGCGGGTTATGACTTTTTCGATGTTCACGGTAAAACAGCAAACACAGTAATGAGTGACCGTGTGATTGGTTTGGCCTTGGAAGAATTTCGCCCAATAGCGGAAGTCATTGCCATTGCAGCGGAGAACAGTAAGCCATTAGCTCTATTAGGCGCACTAAGAACCGGTGTGGTCGATGTGATAGCGACCAGCGTAAGTAATGCTTTGACGGTACTTAACTTGGACGAACAACTTAGCGTGAATAAACCATACGGCAGTGAATAGTAAGATATTTGTGCTTCGTTGAATTCACTATTTGAGTAATCATGGAAAATCCCCCTAATGAAACCAGTGCAATAAGGGGGATAACTATTAGACATGACTCGAATAGTGAATTTGTTCAGCGGTTGAAAGAATTATCACTCTTTAATGTTAAGCCACACTAAAGGAGATAATTATGAAACTGTCATTTATCACACACGCTATTTCTAGCAACAGTGACCAATCAAGTTCTATCTTTAAATCTATTTCTATCTTTGGGCTTAGCTCAATAGCCACGGCTTGTATGCTCACACCTACAGTACATGCCGATGATAAAGTCGTCGCAGGGTATTTTGCGGATTGGCAATATCTGAATAAAGACAACCCTTATACCGTTGACGACATACCTGCAGACAAGCTCTCACATATTATTTACGCCTTCTTGAGCATGTGTGGTCCTCATAGCGGTGCTGGTGAGCCCGTCCAAAAACAAATTCAGCAGCAATGTGCAGACAAACAACCATATACCGCGATTATTGTGGATAAAGAAGCTGCGTTAGAAGTCGATTTCGGAGACGTGGGTGTTGATGTCGCCTATAAAGGTCACTTTGCCCAGTTAGCTCAACTGAAGGCCGACAATCAAAATATCAAAATTTTGCCCTCATTTGGAGGGTGGACAATGTCTGAACCTTTCCATGCGATGGCGAAAGATCCTCAAGCCATTGCGCACTTTTCAAAAACTGCTGTTGAATTGATCCAAAAATACGACTTCTTTGATGGTATTGATCTTGATTGGGAATACCCAGGAGGCGGCGGCTTAACCACTTCGCCTTGGAACCCAGAGACGAAACTAACGGATGAGCAAAAAGCGCTAGAGCGTGAAGCTTTCACACTTTTAGTAAAAACAATCAGAAGTGATTTGGACGCTCTATCAAAGACGACTCAAAGAGATTACGAGCTTTCAACGGCTGTCGGTGTTGGTGCTAAGGCAGCTCAAATTGACTGGAACGCAGCTAGCCCATATCTGACGAACATGTTTGCGATGACGTATGACTTCCTCGGAGGCTGGGGAACTCAAACAGGTCACACAACAAACTTACATGCCACCGAGCGTAGTTGGTGGGGAATGGGAGCTGATGTCTTCATTAATCGGATGATAGAGCAAGGTATTCCTAGCGAGAAGCTCGTGATCGGGGCGGCTTTTTATGGTCGAGGTTGGCAAGGGACAAAAGACTTTGCTGGAGAGCTGCCTAAAGGTGACCTAGTTTCTGAACAAGGGGCGCAGTTTGGTACAGGTGAAAACGGTTACTTCATGTTTTGGGATCTTATGAATAACTACAGCAGCAAACAAGGTTATGAGTATAAGTATGATGAGCAAGCTCAAGCACCTTATTTGTGGAACCCAGATAAAAAAGTATTCATATCTTTTGAAGATCAGCGTTCTATTAAAGCAAAGGCAGAATGGGCGAAGAAATCAGACCTAGGCGGCATTTTTACTTGGGAATTATCAGGAGATCCTTCCGGACAGTTGATCGATGTTATGCATAGTGAAATGAATAAAAAGTGAAATGAATAAATAACCGAACAGAAAATATCTAGAAAATAAGGTAGGTGTTTATCTGCCTACCTTATTTAACTCGCGTTCTTAAACAGAACATTCCGCGTGCTCGGTCACTTTCTTGTTTAGGTGAGTAGCCAGCTCATAATAAGGAATAGGGCGAGAGAAGTAATAGCCTTGCATTAAGTCACATCCACATGCCTTTAGAATTGCGAAGTGTTCGTTTGATTCTACGCCTTCTGCTAATACCACCATGCCGAAGTTCTTACCGATTGCGATGATGTTTTGCACCATGGTGAGTGACTGCTGATCGACAGCAATGTTCTCAATAAAGCTCTTATCGATTTTAAGTTCATCGATAGGCAGTGCTTTCAACATACTTAGTGATGAATAACCTGTCCCGAAATCATCTAAAGAGATCTTTATATTCTTCTCTTTGAGGGCTTCAAAAGTCGGTTTCACCAAAGTCACATCTTCAATGAACAAGCTCTCGGTAATTTCTAGCGTTAAACAGCTAGGAGAGAGTTGATACTTTTCTAGTGTCGCGAACAAGTGCTCAGAGAAGGATTGATGAGAAAACTGACGCACTGATATGTTGATCGACAGCCCGATCTTTTGTTCTGTTGTTCGGTGCAAGTGGGCGATCTGCATAATGCTGGACTCAATAATAAAAGTCCCCAGTTTTTGCATTAAACCCGTGTTCTCTGCTATCGGTATAAAGACATCTGGCGGAACAAAACCCAATTCCTCATCAATCCAGCGCACGAGTGCTTCTACACCATGAATACTTTCATTTGCACGAACCAGCGGTTGGAAAACCATGAACAGCGTTTGTTTCTCGATAGCGATGCGTAGCCTTTGTTCTACTTTCATTTTGTAGAGATGAGCATCTTGCATTTCCGTTGTGAAAATACTGTACGAGTTTTGCTGCTGTTTCGCTTTGTACATTGAAATATCGGCAGAACGTAACAGGCTATCCAGATCTTTTCCGTGTTCTGGGAAACGCGCTACGCCGATGCTGCAACCTAACAAAAACTGAGCGCTTTCAACTTCATAAGGTTGAGAAAGCACTTCAATAATGCGCTTGGCGAGTCGTTTAATTTCAGCTTCATTCGACAAGGGCGTCAAGAACAAAAACTCATCACTGGATTCACGTACCAATAGGCTGAGGCGAGATCGGAACCTCATCAAACGCAAAGCGATCTGTTTGAGAACCTTATCTCCAAAGTCATGCCCGTGGGTGTCATTGACGCATTTAAAGTTATCGATATCGATAAACAACAGCGAAAACGGCTCTGACTCATCGTCAATCCATTTACCAATGTTTCTACGCATGTACAAACGGTTTGGCAGAGAGGTTAAAGGGTCATGGTTCGCCTGATAAATGAGTTGGCTACGAGTCCGTTGTTCATTCTTGGCAATCGACTTAACCAAAAAGTAGAAACCAAACTGAAGAAAAATAAAGGCAACGAAAAGAATGCTGAACTCTTGTATGAATATACTATCGACGTGAGTTAGATCCGTACGTCCTACCACCCATAATTTGTAGTTTGGGATGTATTTCGCGCTCATCAAAGAGTGGTACTCTTCATCGTCGACGACAAAAGAATAGGTTTCTTGCCCATTCATCGCTTCTTGTACGCTAATTCCGAAGTGGTAGGTAAAGATACTTGCAATACGCTGTATGACATCTTTGCCGACTGGAGAGGAATAGGCACTCTCAGATTCAATATCACTTGAATAAAACTGGCGATAGCTGTCTTTTCTGATCAGGCTTAGTGTATTGAAACTTCCGGCGTGAGCATTATTTTCAAATACGATCGTTGCGTCTAATCGTAGCCCTGCGGTCATTACTGCATCGGTTTTCTTGCCATCGATTGAAATGGATTTTCTCAGCGGGATGACTAAGCTATTCAACGAATCTTGAAAATAGGTACGGCCAAGCACCATGCTACTGCTTGATAGGGCGTCTAGGAAGGAGCCTCTGGTTGGCGCGTATTGCAGCAAGTTCCTTTGATTCGCAAGTTCGAGATTTGAGCTAATCGAGAGGTAATCACCGTCGGTGTTCAACAAGCCAAACGCTGCTATCGCAGGGTGGGTCTCAAGTAGCTTGTCTAATATTGGCCTAATCTGGATAGATGCAGTACGTGTGAAATCAGACTGTTGAGCCAGTTGATGGCCAACCACTTCTAACAAGGCTTCTTGACTGGTCAGCAGCGAGTTGACGGAGCTAGAAAAAAGCTCAACCTGAATGTGTTGCTGCTCTATGAAGTCGTCTCTGTTTGCTTTCCAGTTTGTTATTCCCAACGCGGCGAAAAGTATCAGGGTCAGTAGTACGACAAACGCGTACAGCGACCAGATATTTTGCTTAAATAGAGCCATGAGATGCCTTTGTTGGTTACTACTTTTAACAGACTGCAAGTGACAAACTATTGGGTTGTCAGCGCGATTCATGCAACGAAAAATACAAACATCAATGATGAAAGTATTAATGATTAAATAGTGTAACGACTACGAGCAGAGATTCTTGAGTGAAAAATTAGTATTCATAACGTCGATAACGATTAGTTTATGATTAATCACGAATTATGGTTAGCAAGTTGATGTGGGTTACAAATCAAACGGCGTGAATCGAGTCTTGGTCTCAAATGAACATAGCGTTAACTGCGACATAGAGGCTTACTTCATGAGACGTGGGGCCATCATTATCAGTAAGCTCTTTATGCATGCGCAGTATATTCTAATAGTTGCATTAAGCGAAGTTGAATTACTTTTTAGTCACGGCGATAGGGAGTTTGTCGTTAGCACCCCATTCCGTCCATGAACCATCGTAAACACCCATTTCACCGTTATAGCCAGCGAGTTTAGCGGCTAATAATATGATGCAAGCTGTTACGCCAGATCCACAGCTAAAGAACATAGGTTGAGAAGGCGTTAATTCTAGCGTTGAAAAGATATCAATAAGCTCTTCTTGGGACTTTAACTTGCCGTTTTTGAGTACTTGGGCAAATGGTAGGCAAATAGAATTCGGTATATGGCCACTACGCAAGCCTTCACGTGGTTCAGGAACTTCTGAATCGAAACGAGCTTGAGAACGAGCATCTACAATGTTTGCGCTCTTGTCAGTTGAGTAACCTTCAATCTGCTGAGCACTGACAAAGTAGTTGTCTTGAATATGGCCTTCAAAATTGCCCGCTTTTACTTCGGTGCGATAGTCAGTCTCGGTCGCGTAACCGGCTTCGATCCAAGCTGGCAAACCGCCATCTAAGATGAATACGTCGTTGTGTCCCATTGCCATAAACATCCACCACGCACGAGGAGAAGCGAAGGTTCCGGAGTTATCGTAAACCACAATCGTACTGTCTTGATTGATGCCAATTTCTTTTGCGCGAGTGTTGAAGTGTTTTTCGCTCGGAAACATGTGAGGAAGCAGAGTGTGCTTGTTACAAAAGTCTTTGTCGTAGTCAAAACGAATAGCACCAGGAATCATTTGTCCTTTGATCTTTTCTGACTCGCTTGGAATTTGAAACTCGATGCTGGCGTCGAGGATGATGATATTGTCTTCTGCTAGCAAACGTTGTTGAAGTTGTTGTGGTGAGATGAGTGGCTGATTCATTATTGTTATATCCATTCTTGTTGTTTTAGCGATTCTTACTGTTTTAGCGAATACAGTGGTAGAGCGATTACTGTTGCTTTTGCGAATACAGTTGCTTTACGAATACCGTTGTTGCATCGATGGCTACTGTGCAGCTCGACAGTGGATGAACTGATAACTGCTTTGTCCGGTTATTTGATTGTTTAATGTATCAAGCGCGACCACAGAATCAATAGGGCAGTCTGTGGTAGGAGCAATAGAGAGCCGAAATACGTCATTATCTTTTGTCTGAACCGTCAGATAACGCCTGTGCCCATCTAAGGATTGAGTAAGCGTGTTCGAAATTACTTTGGCTTGAATACGTTGCCCCGTCTCTGATGTTAGCGGGAAATAGGCAAGGGCAACTAACACGCCTACGCCACACATTAAGATAAATAGACCTATTTTTAACTGTTTCATGAGAGTAAGTCTTTGAAGGTTATGTTGAAAATATAAGTGAGGTTGGTGGTAAAGTGAATGCTACTCGCTAAGAAAGCTGAATTAACTGCTCTTCGACGAAAATAAAAAAGTGAGCATTTCTGCTCACTTCCTACTTACAAACAATCCATTTTGACTCTGTTTCGTCAGAGATCTCGCTAACGACAAGTTACCTGCTGTTAAACGACTTACCTGTTGTTAACGACTTACTGCCAGACAATCTGAGAATCGCCGCTGGAAACCACTTGTTGTAATGGAGGTTGACCATCGTAAAACCAAATCTCTATCAAGAGTGCGTCATGGTTTACTGGTGCTGCAAAGTTGGAGGCGAACACACCGTTATCTAGTGGGCCCGCAATGACCTTGCTGGAGTAATCCGGCTTCAAGGTTGAGTCATCTCTTGTACTAAAGCGGCTATAAACGGTCACAAAAGAACGGTCTGTCGAAATGCTGCTGATGTCGATGTCGAGATCAAATTGTTCAACAGAGCTGTAGTCAAAGCCGTCAGGTACCACTAAATCACTCATCGTATAGCTTTGCGCTGCTACCGCACCTGTCACGGGAGACGGCGATGGTGTTGCTGTTACCGGAGTCGACGGGGTTGCAGGTGTCGAGGGTGTAGATGGCGATGGAGTAGATGCACTTCCGCCTCCACCGCCGCCGCCCCCACAGCCGGCTAATACTAATGGAGCTGCAGCTAAAATAACGGCTAGTGACTTCTTGATGTTCCAAGTGTTTTGTACAGACATACGTTCTTCCTCAGAGAGATTGCGGCTTGAATCAACGCAATGATTGTCTCGATATTGTTTAGTGTGAATAGTCATAACGTCTCTCCTTATGGTTCGTAACGTTGGTTGTCTGCAGGTGATTGATACCATGTTTGGTTCGTGTCACCGCCGGATTCTGCGTATTCTTTAAACTCTGGGTAAGCGGTAACAATATCGACGTACTCTAGAGGCCACTCCCATTCGTCATCCGAAGTTACTATGAGAGCCCAAGGGTGGTTTTCTGCTGTTTTAAAGTATTTACCTGTTGATGGATTACTGTCATCGACGCCTAATCCAGCTTCAAAGAGGTTAGTGGTATCAAATGCCTCGGTTGGAGCTTGGTCTGGCAAGTGAACCTCCCAGCTGCGCCCTGGATGTAGAAGTAGGTTTTCACCGTGATAATACCCAGGCGTTGCAAAAATGAACGGGTCGTAAGGCATATCGGTCCAACTGCCAGTACTCACACCGTCACCGGCTAAAGTAATACCAATTTGGAATGAGAACTGCTCATCCTCTTTACATCCATTACTGGTGCGGTAGAAGGTACAGCCAGTGCTGATTTTTTCTGTCAGGTCATTGGCGATAACAAAGATTGCTTCGCTACGTCCATCTTCTAGGTCAAGGTCAGTGAATACACCGTTGTGTTTCATGTAAGAGCTGCCATTACTCACTAAGCTCGGGTCGAGGTTAGGAAGTCGAACAGCAAAACCATTTCTGTACGATGCCCCGACAGCAGCTAGGCGGCCGTCGATAGTTGATTTAACGACTTTTCCATCTTTAAGGATTTCAGTAATACGATACATAAGAACAGCATCGTTCATGTCGTAGTCAGCTTTATAAGGCCAGTTATCTTCGTACGCGAGCGTTGCGTAACCAGAAGCACTTGGGAAGTAACGAGCAGTGGCACCATCGTTAAGAACATCGACTTGAATATCGACCACCTCACCAGAGGTTGAACCGCCAAAGTAACTTAGGTTGGTTTGTTGACTGAATCTAAAGCGAGCCCACGTCGTACCGGTCAGAGCGTTGATATCGACATTTAGGAACAGATCGTTTTCACCCGCATCTAACAGGTAATCGGTAAATACTTGCTCGTTGGCGCCATCGAAACTGCCATCTTGGTTCCAATCTATCCAAGCCGAAAGGTAACCGGTTGTTGAAGCCTCAATCACCACTTTTGAATCAAGACCAGCTTCAAGTGCGGTTACAAAACCGATACCACCGTTCGCCCACTCATCATCAATACCCACGCTTTCATCCGATTGCGGTGTTACGTAGCCGTCAAGATCGGCGTCGGGCGCGTCTGTACCTAACCAAGTCACGCCATCTAGTTCATGTCGAGGACCGTTACTTGCTAATAACGTTAGATAGGTATCTGGAGCGTCACCGAAGTCGATGTTGGAATCTTCATCTACGACAGGCGCATTCGCACAGCGAGCACCATCATTTTGATTCGAAGAAGGGCCATTCGATACGAACTCTACAGCAGGAACGACACCTGCAGCGATGTTTGCAGCGTTATCTGGGGATAGGTTGATACGGTAGATCTTACCGTCTTGATTTCGAGATACGTAATAGTAGCCGTTTACATCAAAATAACCTGCGCCAAACGTCCCTGTTTCTCCGGTATCACCAATATAGGTTTCTGCACCTGTAGTTGGGTTGAAGCTGTACAAGCCACCCGAGTTATTGTCGATACCATATAAAGAGCCATCACTTGGATGGAAAGCAAAATCAGTCAGTTTTACAGTTGCAGGGCTGCCTGCGATTTTGTTGACCGTGACGGTCGCATTCGGATCAGAGTCTAAAGGAGAGAGGTCAACAGTAAATAGTCCCTTACCTGTACGATACAAGTAGTAAACATGGTCATAGACGTCGCCGACATAGAAAGTGTGATCGGTTGGTAAGCCACTGGTATTGATAACTTCTGCTTGGAAGTCTTGACCAAGACGCACTAAACGTTTGTTGGTGGTGTCATAGCCATAAATATATCTGTCTTGAAAGTCGAAACCGACACCATTGATATTGGCATTCATACCCGTATCGTCTTCTAACAGTGTGGTTGAACCTGTTACTAGGTTTACACCCCAAACTTCAACGGGTTTCGACTGAAAGAGGTATGCTTGACTAGGGCAGGTATCGAATGGCGCTGCGTTGGCGACTAGAGGGGCACTTAATAGCAAACTTAACGTTGTAATTCTCATATCTACATCCTTGTGATGGAAGGTCTAGATATTCAATCAAGTTACGTGCCAGTTTTAAGTGTTTGATTTAATGGGTTTTTATTATTTATCGAGTTCAGTTTCCAATTTGAGTGTCAATATGAAAGTGTGCCATCCAAATAGCCAAAGGCCTTTATATTTCTATTTGATTAGAGCTAAGGATACAAGAGCTTAGGCGGTAATTACGAGTGATTGTCTAATAGGCTCTGTATGTATTCACTCGTGAATGGAACAATATCTGAGACCACTTTGGATGCTAAAATGCTTTCAGCGTTAGCTTTTATTCTGACATATCGAAAATGCTTGCCATAAACCTTTACTCCTCCAAACGGTAAACTCTTTCCTTTGTTAATCAATTCACAATCTGAGTTTGATTCATAAAGGGAATACCCCAGGGCAAGATCATGAAAAACCCATATGGAATAAGGGGTAGCGTGAAGTGATGTTTCCACTAATTTGTACACTGAAGTCACAACAAATTCAATACATTCAAGA
>NZ_MAKD01000130.1:0-11303 GCF_001691235.1 Vibrio sp. ZF57
CGGCATCCACTACGTCATCGACAGCAAGTACCCCTAAAACTACGCCTAAAAAGAGTAAAAACTCTAAACCTGCGCCAACTCAAACTACGACTAAAGTGGTTAAAAAAGATCCACCAAAGAAGGTTGAACAATCCAAATCAAAGGAGTATGTTGGTTCTAAAGGTAAACAGAATGTTACACCGTCCACCAAACCAACAAGTGATAAAGTATCCAAATGGTTATGGCCAACTAAAGGGAGAGTAATCAAGAATTTCTCTGTAGGCGAACAAGGAAATAAAGGCATAGACATAGCAGGACAGCGAGGTCAGCCAATAGTATCTACTGCAGGGGGAACGGTTGTTTATTCGGGTAATGCATTACGAGGCTACGGCAATCTAGTGATTGTGAAGCATAATGATAATTACTTAAGTGCATACGCGCATAACGACCGACTATTAGTATCTGAAGGGCAAAGTGTGAAACCAGGGCAGAAGATTGCAACAATGGGAAGCTCTGGAGCCAGCAGTGTTAGGCTGCACTTTGAGATTCGTTACCAAGGTAAGTCCGTTAATCCAAAACGATATTTGCCTTAAATACAATATGCAAATAATACATATTGTATGGAGTGACATAGTCATTTAGCGACATATAAAGTTGTGATGTCATGCTAATTTCGCCAGGGGGAGGCGTTATGAGTATAAGCAATGCAGTAACCAAAGAAGAGTTCGATCTTGACCAAGCAACCACGGAACCGGAAGCTCTTGGAAAAGCAAAACGAACAGTCACTAAGAAAACCGAAGCGAAAGAAGAAGTTGAAGTTACGTCTAAAAGTTTAGATGCCACTCAACTCTACTTAGGCGAAATTGGTTTCTCACCACTACTAACCGCTGAAGAAGAAGTGCTATATGCACGTCGAGCTCTACGCGGTGATGAAGCAGCACGTAAACGCATGATCGAAAGTAACCTGCGTTTAGTGGTCAAAATTTCACGTCGTTATAGCAACCGCGGCCTTGCACTTCTCGATCTAATCGAAGAAGGCAACCTAGGTTTGATTCGCGCCGTAGAGAAGTTTGATCCAGAGCGTGGCTTCCGCTTCTCAACTTACGCGACATGGTGGATTCGTCAAACCATTGAACGTGCGTTAATGAATCAGACTCGCACTATCCGTTTGCCAATCCATGTTGTGAAAGAGCTGAACATCTACCTACGTACTGCAAGAGAGCTATCACAAAAGCTTGACCATGAACCAACGGCAGAAGAAATTGCTTCTAAGCTAGATAAGCCGGTTGGTGATGTGAGCAAGATGCTTCGTCTAAACGAAAGAGTGAGCTCTGTTGATACGCCAATTGGTGGTGACGGTGAGAAAGCGCTGTTGGATATTATTCCAGACATCAATAATTCAGATCCTGAGGTTTCAACTCAAGATAGCGATATCAAGAACTCGTTGATTTTCTGGCTTGATGAGCTGAATCCTAAGCAGAAAGAGGTGCTTGCGCGTCGCTTTGGACTACTGGGTTATGAACCGTCAACATTAGAAGAAGTGGGCCGCGAAATCAGCCTGACTCGTGAACGTGTTCGTCAAATCCAAGTTGAAGGTCTTCGCCGTCTACGTGAGATTCTTATCAAGCAAGGTCTGAATATGGAAAACCTGTTCAACGTAGAAAACGACTAATTGAACGGATGATGCTTCTCTAAATAGAAGACAAATAAAAACGCTGACTTTAAGTCAGCGTTTTTTTGTTTGTGGCTTTGGTATTTCATGCCGTCTAATCAAAATAGCAGTACGGCCATAACAAGCTACTTGGTAAGAAACTAAAGCAGCTTCTTCAAGCGGTAAAGTTCTTCTAATGCTTGGCGAGGAGTTAGATCATCAGGATCAACATTCGCTAGCGCTTGCTCTACTTCATTCGGTTCTGGGATCAGGCTCAGTTGGTTTGCGATATCGACACCGCTTGGCTTCGATGTTGGCGACTCCATACTTAACGCTTCTAACTGAGTCAGCTTCGCACGAGCATTCTTGATCACTGCTTTCGGTACGCCAGCTAAACCTGCAACCGCTAGACCATAAGATTTACTTGCAGCACCTTCTTGAACTGCGTGCATAAAGGCAATGCTATCACCATGTTCAACCGCATCTAAGTGTACGTTTGCTAAAGTTGGAAGTTGGTTAGGTAGTTCAGTTAGCTCAAAGTAGTGCGTTGCAAACAGTGTCATCGCATTGATTTGATTGGCTAGCCACTCTGCACTTGCCCAAGCCAGAGACAGGCCATCGTAAGTACTGGTACCACGACCGATTTCATCCATTAGCACAAGGCTGTTTGGTGTTGCATTGTGCAGGATATTTGCGGTTTCTGTCATCTCAACCATGAAGGTTGAACGGCCAGAAGCCAAATCATCGGATGCGCCAATACGCGTAAAGATACGGTCGATAGAGCCGATGGTTGCGCTTTCTGCAGGAACATAACAACCGATATGAGCCATCAATGCGATGAGTGCCGTTTGGCGCATGTAGGTCGATTTACCACCCATGTTGGGACCCGTGATGATCAGCATCTTACGTTGATCATTCAGGTCGATAGGGTTAGCAATGAAAGGTTCGTCCATCACTTGTTCAACAACAGGGTGACGACCGGCCTGAATTTGTACGCCAGCAGACTCTGTCATGGTTGGACGACAGTAATCAAGGGTATCTGCACGCTCAGCCAAGTTCTGTAGAACATCAAGCTGAGATACTGAAGAGGCGATATTTTGTAGGCGCTCTAGATACGGCAGTAGTAAGTCAAACAACTCTTCCCACAGCTGTTTCTCGATAGCGAGTGCTTTCGACTTAGAGTTAAGTACTTTGTCTTCGTGCTCTTTTAGCTCAGGAATGATGTAACGCTCAGCATTTTTCAGCGTTTGACGACGAACATAGTGTGGCGGCACAAGATGGCTTTGCCCACGGCTTACTTGAATGAAGAAACCATGTACGTTGTTGTAGCCAACTTTTAGCGTGTCGATGCCATGACGTTCACGCTCTTCTTGCTCAAGCTTATCAAGAAATTCAGTTGCGCCTGCTGCAAGGTCGCGCCATTCGTCTAACTCGGCATTGTAGCCTTCTGCAATCACACCACCGTCACGGATAACCACCGGTGGGTTCTCTTTGATTGCACGTTCAAGCAGCTCAGAAACCTCATCCACAGGAGAAGCATATTGAGCAAGTTGAGTTAGGTATGGGTGCTTCAGTTGCGTCAGTGTTTCAGCAAGCTCTGGCAAATATTCCATTGCTTGGCGAAGACGCGCCATATCGCGAGGGCGAGCAGAGCGAAGTGCTAATCGAGCGAGAATACGTTCGATATCACCAATCTGTTTTAAGGTTGGCTGTAGTTCTGTGAATAGAGCCAAATCTTTCATTTCACCAATTGCATCTAAGCGCTGATCGAGTGCAGATATATTGCGCATTGGTTGATGTAACCAACGCTTAAGCATACGGCTACCCATTGCTGTCGCAGTGTGATCAAGTACTTCGGCAAGGGTGTTATCAGTACCACCCCCAAGATTTTGCGTGATCTCCAAATTACGACGAGTTGCAGCATCAAGGATCACCGAGTGATCTTGTTTATCCATCGTGAGTGAACGGATATGAGGGAGGGCAGTACGTTGGGTATCTTTCACGTATTGGATCAAACAACCAGCCGCACATAGACCCAGTTTCGCGCTTTCTACGCCAAAGCCAACCAGATCGCGAGTACCAAACTGCTTATTCAATTGCTGCTTAGCGGTGTCTAATTCAAATTCCCATACAGGGCGGCGGCGGTTGCCATTACGGCTTGCCATTAAATCGACGGGTTCGAAATCTTCAGGGAACAGCAGCTCACGCGGAGAGGTTCTTTGTAGCTCAGCGGCCATCGCTTCTTCTGTTTCTGGCTCGCAAAGTTGGAATCGGCCAGAGGTAATATCAAGTGTCGCATAACCGAATTTACCGTTGTGGTGATAAATGGCTGCAATTAGGTTATCAACGCGTTCAGAAAGCAAGGCTTCGTCGGTTACGGTACCCGGTGTCACGATACGCACTACTGCGCGCTCAACAGGGCCTTTTGAAAGTGCTGGATTACCAATCTGTTCACAAATTGCTACGGACTCACCAAGTTGCACTAACTTTGCAAGGTATCCTTCAACCGCATGGTATGGAACACCTGCCATCGGAATCGGTTCACCATTTGATGAGCCACGCTTAGTCAGTGAAATATCGAGGAGTTGAGAGGCTTTTTTAGCGTCATCGTAGAAAAGCTCGTAGAAATCGCCCATGCGGTAGAACAGCAGAATTTCTGGGTTTTCTGCTTTCAGTTTTAGATACTGCTGCATCATGGGAGTATGTTTTTGATCGGCTTTCACAGTTAACTTCTTTCGTTTATTTCTATTGCGGCTTAGGATACGTGAAAGCGTTTCGTGCGAAAAGCGGCTGATGCGAAAAGATGCGAATCCAAATGATATGACAGTAAATAAAGGGAAGCAGATGATGCAGATGACTCAAGACCTTAGTGAGCAGCTTGGACATTTACTCGCTAAACACAAACACGTGTTAGTGACGGCTGAATCTTGCACTGGCGGAGGTGTCGCGAGTGCAGTCACCGATATTGCGGGCAGCTCTGGATGGTTTGATCGCGCTTTTGTTACGTACAGCAATGAAGCCAAACAAGAGATGATAGGTGTACAACTTAAAACCTTAATGGAGTTCGGCGCCGTGAGTGAGCCTGTCGTAATAGAAATGGCGAGCGGGGCATTGCAATATTCAAACGGGACGATCTCTGTATCAATCAGTGGCATCGCTGGCCCAGGTGGCGCGACCGAAGATAAGCCTGTTGGTACAGTATGCTTCGCGTGGAAAGCGCTAAATGGCTGGGATAAAGTAGAAACGCATGTATTTACAGGCGACAGATCACAAGTACGCCAACAAGCCACGCACCATGCCCTGCAAGTTATTTATGATTACCTATCAATGGAAGGTAAGTAACATTTGTACAAATTATTTTCATACAGGTATAGACACTGTATGAATCAACAGTATAATAAAAGCCAATTAGTCACCCCTATGTGGGTTAGAAATAGATTCTAGATCGCTTGTTGAGACAACCGATTATGTGGAGATAGAAATGGACGAGAATAAACAAAAAGCGTTAGCCGCAGCCCTTGGTCAGATTGAAAAGCAATTTGGTAAAGGTTCTATCATGCGTCTTGGTGATAACCGCACAATGGACGTAGAAACTATTTCTACAGGTTCTCTATCTCTAGATATCGCACTAGGTGCTGGTGGCCTACCGATGGGACGTATCGTAGAAGTTTACGGTCCAGAATCATCAGGTAAAACAACGCTAACGCTTGAGCTTATTGCTGCAGCACAGAAAGTGGGAAAGACGTGTGCATTCGTTGATGCGGAGCACGCACTAGACCCTATCTACGCTCAAAAGCTTGGTGTTGATATCGATGCACTTCTTGTTTCTCAACCAGATACTGGTGAGCAAGCGCTGGAAATCTGTGATGCACTGGCTCGTTCAGGTGCAATCGACGTTCTTGTTATTGACTCAGTAGCAGCCCTAACACCAAAAGCAGAAATCGAAGGCGAAATGGGCGACAGCCACATGGGTCTTCAGGCTCGTATGCTTTCTCAAGCAATGCGTAAGCTGACGGGTAACCTTAAGCAGTCTAACTGTATGGCTATCTTCATTAACCAAATTCGTATGAAAATTGGTGTGATGTTCGGTAACCCAGAAACAACAACAGGTGGTAACGCACTTAAGTTCTACGCATCTGTTCGTCTTGATATTCGCCGTACTGGTGCGATTAAAGATGGTGATGAAGTTGTTGGTAACGAAACTCGTATCAAGGTCGTTAAGAACAAGATTGCTGCACCATTCAAACAAGCTGAGACTCAAATCCTTTACGGTAAAGGCTTCAACCGCGAAGGTGAGCTTATCGACTTAGGTGTTAAGAATAAGCTAGTAGAAAAAGCAGGCGCTTGGTACAGCTACAAAGGCGATAAGATCGGCCAAGGTAAAGCTAACGCTGGTAAATACCTACGTGAAAACCCAGAAGTTGCTCTAGAGATCGATACTAAACTTCGTGAGTTACTACTGACTCCTGCTGTTCTTGAAGAGAAAGACGTAGAGAAAGAAGAAGAAAACGAAGAGCTATAAGCTCACGTTTTATAGAGTGGATGTTTGAAAGAAGCATCCGCTTTGAAAGAATTTAAAGCCTCGCATATTTTATGCGGGGCTTTTTTATTGGATCTGCTCCGTCGAGCATGTCTTTGGTCAAATCTCTCTCGTTGACTGAGTTTCTTCGGTACTAGGTCGTCAATTTAGTTCTGCTTTTCCACGGCAAGATATAGTGGAATATTCTTCATTTTATCGAATTCCCACTAAAATCCTGCCCAAGGGTGTCTTTTCTACAAGAAAACTAGTCGAAGCCTTAACCATGATCTACAATACGGCAAAATTCTAACTCGACTATTTTCAGGAAGAGCTGCATGTACATGAGCACTGATGAGGTTCGCAACGCGTTCCTTAAGTTCTTTGAGAGCAAAGAACACCAAATCGTAGACAGTTCATCGTTAGTTCCACATAACGATCCAACCCTGCTATTCACTAACGCAGGTATGAACCAATTCAAAGATTGCTTCTTAGGCGCCGAAAAGCGTGCCTACACTCGAGCAACTACGGCTCAGCGTTGTGTACGTGCGGGTGGTAAACACAATGACCTTGAAAACGTAGGTTTCACGGCTCGTCACCACACGTTCTTCGAAATGCTAGGCAACTTCAGCTTTGGCGACTACTTCAAAGAAGAAGCGATTGGATTTGCTTGGGAATTCCTGACTGAAACTCTTCAACTGCCAAAAGATCGTCTACTGGTAACGGTATACGAGACAGATGATGAAGCATTCGATATCTGGAACAAGAAAGTAGGTGTTCCTGCTGACCGTATCGTTCGCATTGGCGACAAAGAAGGCGGTAAACAGTTCGAGTCTGATAACTTCTGGACGATGGGTGACACAGGTCCTTGTGGTCCATGTACTGAAATCTTCTACGATCACGGTGAGCACATCTGGGGCGGCCGTCCTGGTACACCTGAAGAAGATGGTGACCGTTTCATCGAGATCTGGAACAACGTATTCATGCAGTTCAACCGTCACGCTGACGGCACAATGGAACCGCTACCTAAGCCTGCTGTAGATACAGGTATGGGTATTGAGCGTATTTCTGCAATCATGCAGGGCGTTCACTCTAACTACGAAATTGATGTATTCCAAAAGCTAATCAAAGCGACTGCGGAAGTTGTTGGTCATGACGATCTATCTAACCAATCGCTACGCGTTATTGCTGACCACATCCGTTCTTGTTCATTCCTAATTGCTGACGGTGTTATGCCTTCAAACGAAGGTCGTGGCTACGTTCTACGTCGTATCATCCGTCGTGCAGTTCGTCACGGTAACAAGCTTGGCGCACAAGGCGTGTTCTTCCACAAACTTGTGGGCGTACTGGCTGAAGTGATGGGCTCTGCGGCAGATGAACTTAAGAAACAGCAAGAGCTGGTTGAAAAAGTACTTCGCATTGAGGAAGAGAACTTTGGTCGTACGCTAGAGCGCGGCATGGTTATTCTTAATGACGCACTAGATGCACTTGAAGGCAAAGAGCTTGACGGCGAAACAGTTTTCAAACTTTACGATACATACGGCTTCCCAGCTGACCTTACTAACGATGTAGCTCGCGAACGCGATTTTACTATCGATGAAGAAGGCTTTGAGAAGGCGATGGAAGCACAGCGTAAGCGTGCACGTGAAGCTGGCCAATTCGGCACGGATTACAACGCGACAATCAAAGTAGACACCAACACTGAGTTCTGTGGTTACACAGCAACTGAAGGTGCTGGTGAAATCTCTGCGCTATTCGTTGACGGCGAAGAGGTTGCTTCACTATCGGCTGGCGACAAAGCAATCATCATCCTTGAAGAGACACCATTCTACGCTGAGTCAGGCGGTCAATGTGGTGATGCTGGTACACTAAAAACAGCGTCGGGTCTTTTCAAAGTACAAGACACTCAGAAGCTAGGTAACGCATTTGCGCACCACGGTGAGCTAGTTGAAGGTGTATTTGCTAAGGGCGATAAAGTAGAAGCAACGGTTGACGCTGAGCGTCGAGCTGCTATCTCACTAAACCACTCTGCCACTCACTTACTTCACTCTGCATTGCGCGAAGTGCTAGGTGAGCACGTTGCTCAGAAAGGTTCTTTAGTTAAGCCAGACAACCTACGTTTTGACTTCTCTAACCTTGAAGCGGTAACACCAGCACAGATTAAAGAAGTAGAGCGTCTAGTTAACGCACAAGTTCGTAAGAACCATGTGATTGAAACGAACATCATGGACATCGAGTCAGCGAAAGAAAAAGGTGCAATGGCACTGTTTGGCGAGAAGTACGATGATGAAGTTCGCGTTCTATCTATGGGCGACTTCTCTACTGAACTTTGTGGTGGTATCCACGCTTCAAACACAGGTGATATCGGCCTATTCAAGATCACTTCTGAAGGTGGTATTGCTGCGGGTATTCGTCGTATTGAAGCGGTAACAGGTGAAGCTGCACTAGATGCAGTAGAAGCTCAAGCTAACGCTTACGAAGAGAAACTGGCTGAGTCAGCTAAGAAAGCGAAATCGCTAGAGAAAGAAATCCAACTGCTTAAAGAAAAGATGGCTACTGCAGAAAGCGCAAACATCATGGGCAAAGTAGAAGACATCTCTGGTACTAAAGTTTTGGTTGCTGCAATTGAAGGCGCAGACAACAAGAACCTACGTACTATGGTTGATAACGCTAAAAACCAAGTAGGTAGCGGCATCATCCTGATCGCGAACGTAGCAGACGGTAAAGTTGGCTTGATTGCTGGTGTAACCAAAGACCTAATCGGCAAAGTAAAAGCGGGTGATCTCGTCAAGATGGTTGCTGAGCAAGTTGGCGGTAAAGGCGGCGGTCGTCCAGATATGGCTCAAGCGGGCGGTACAGACGTTGCAGCACTGCCAGAAGCGCTTAAATCTGTGCGTACTTGGCTAGAAGAGCGTCTTTAAGCTTAAGTAATTGATACAAAGATGCCCAATCAGTTGATTGGGCATCTTTTATTTTGCCTATTGGAAGTGTGTTTAAACAAGATTTGATTGAGATTAACCAAGAAGTCTAATGGTGGCGTTAGACTCCTTGGTTAATTTTTTATTGCTTCGCCCTGACGCGGAGTATGTGTTTTTTTGTCATATATAGATATTGGTCTTGGGAAGGTGAGGACGGGTGAAAATGCCTCTTATCGTGCAAAAATTTGGTGGAACGTCGGTGGGTTCAATTGAACGAATCCATCATGTAGCAGAAAAAATCATTGAAGCGAAAAATGAAGGGAACCAGATTGTGGTTGTCGTTTCTGCTATGTCTGGTGAAACAAATCGGTTAGTTAATTTAGCCACGCAAGTTGATAGCGTACCAAACGCTAGAGAACTGGATGTGTTGTTAACGGCTGGCGAGCAAGTTTCCATGGCCTTGTTAGCAATGACGTTACACAAGTTAGGTTATGAAGCGACATCGATGACTGGCTACCAAGCCAAGATACACACGGATTCTAATCATAATAATGCAGCGATTGAGCGTATTGATACTGCCCCGATTCAAGCTTTGCTAGATGACAATCAGATTGTTATTGTTGCAGGCTTTCAAGGATTCAATGCGAAAGGCGATATCACAACATTAGGCCGCGGTGGTTCAGATACTACAGCGGTCGCGCTTGCAGGTGCCTTGCAGGCGAAAGAATGCCAGATCTATACTGATGTAGATGGTGTTTACTCTTGTGACCCTAGAGTCGTAAAGCAATCTCAGAAATTAGATACTTTAGACTTCCCTTCTATGGAAGAGATGGCCCGCCGAGGCGCTAAGGTGTTGCATCTTCCGTGTGTTCAGTATGCATGGCAGAACAACGTGCCATTGCGAGTGCTTTCAAGCTTTGAACAAGGCGAGGGCACATTGATCGCGGGTAATCAGTGTTTGAATGATATTGCTGGCATCGCCATCCAAAGAGATATGGTGCGTATCGAGTGTTTGAATGAAGATTTACCGTCTTTCATTTCACATTGCCAACTGTTGGGGATCGAAGTCTGTAGTGTGATCGAGGAAACAGAACGGGCAGCACTCATTATTAAACAAGACATAAGTGCCAAATTAAAACTAGTTTTTGCTGAGAAAATCCGTAATAGTGAACAGGTTAGTTTGTTAACTGTGGTAGGAAGCCGAACACAAGAAATTGTGGTCAGTTCACATGGATTGTTGTCTGAAGGCGAAATTGATGTACAGCATCACTTATTGCAGCAGCAGTCTTTAACTTTGGTGATATCACCAACGCAAGTCGATATGGCTGCTAACATATTACACAATGCATACATCGTAGCGCGTGAAACACAGGGTTATCCTAAAAAAGAAGTGCATTTTGGTTAAATAAACTCAATCGATAGTTTACGAAAATATAACTTTTGTTGGATAATGCTCTCGTAGCTAGATAAATTTAGAGATTACTCAAGGAGCAAAGAATGCTAATTTTGACTCGCCGCGTTGGCGAAACACTGATGATTGGTGATGAAGTAACAGTTACTGTACTAGGCGTTAAAGGTAACCAAGTACGTATCGGTGTTAACGCACCTAAAGAAGTATCTGTTCACCGTGAAGAGATCTACATGCGCATTCAAGCTGAAAAAGGTAATGGTAACGTTGCATCTGGCAACTACTAATACTTTTGCGTAGAGAAGAGGCTAGCATTGTTGCTAGCCTTTTTTGATCTTGGGGAACCGAAACACTGATTGGGACATAGATGGGTTGGATAACGGATCGGTCTCAAAGTGGTGAAGTGAATGCTTTGTGATGCTGCGAGATACAGACAAGGTTGAACAGAACTGTTGCTCTGTATTTTGTTTGGCAAAACTCAAGATTTATTCGCTTCCCCTATGGCGAAAATACGCATCCCGTAGTATTGTGCCATCAGCGGTAGCACTTGCTGCTGGAGAAATTAGATAATTGTTTTCGGCTGTTTATTATTGCCAATCTTTCACCTTAATTTTTAAGGGAAAAAGCGCGATTTGAATCTTATAAGTTCAATTTGCAAGCGCTTTGATTAAATAGTAAACGGTTGAGTGTTTTTGTCCAATTTTTTTCAATAAAGTGTTTGACATATTTTCGGTAAAACGTAATATGTGCCTCCGCAAGACGGTGAGGTGGCCGAGAGGCCGAAGGCGCTCCCCTGCTAAGGGAGTATGTGGTTTGTAGCTGCATCGAGGG
>NZ_MAKD01000132.1:0-6590 GCF_001691235.1 Vibrio sp. ZF57
AGAAAGCCAGCTTTCGCTGGCTTATGCACTAAATCCAAGGCTTGTTGCTATATCGCCTTTACGCTGGATAACCCATTGACTGTCAAATGGCCCCCAGTCGGATAACTGGTAATAGCCATCATTATGACGTCGCCCATCTTGAACAAACATAAGTTCGATACCGATCCCCGGTAACGCCTTGAGTACATCTTGAATAGTACGACGAGGCCACCCCGTTTTTTCGATGAGTTTAGGCACATTTGGCCTATCAAGGCTTTCCACTAACAATGCTAAATATAGCCGCCTTGCAAAAACAGGACTCAACTCCATTGACACCTCCTATATATGTGCAGCTCAATTATTTCTTTTTTCGCTGACAACATGTTGAGGCTGATCAATAAGTCTCCAATAGTGACATTTTCTTACGCTTTTTTTTCACTCTATGAAATATTCATCACTCTATTTTGTCTGAGTTGCTGCTTCCTGATAGGATTCAACTCATAACAATGAAATAAAATCACTCAAAGGAAGAATAATGACTATCACCATGTTTGGTATCCCAAATTGCGACACCATTAAAAAAGCAAAGAAATGGCTCGAAGCTGAAGGTATCGAGTTCGAATTTCACGATTATCGCAAACAAGGCATCACAGAAGAGCTAGTAACAAGCTTCTGCTCTGAGCTAGGTTGGGAGCTTGTGCTAAACAAACGTGGTACGACTTATCGCCAACTTTCTCAAGAACAGAAAGACACCCTAACAGAAGAAAAAGCGGTGACTTTGCTTGTTGAACAACCTGCAATGATCAAGCGCCCAATCTTAAAAGTTGAGGGTAAGCTTCACATCGGATTTAAAGCCGACCAATACGCGGCTATTTTTGCTTAGATCGTTGTATTTACATAGACAGACAACAGGACGTTGATCAGTGAATCAGCGCCTAAAAATTAATGACTAGACGTTTTATTTAAACAAGGAATTCAAGGATGACAGATAGCCCAACTTTGGCTCTGGCAAAAGACCTAATCAGCCGTCAATCGGTAACACCAGAAGATGCAGGCTGCCAAGACCTGATGATTGAACGCTTAAAAGCACTCGGTTTTGAAATCGAAGTGATGGTATTTGAAGATACGACCAACTTCTGGGCTCGTCGTGGTACTGAAGCGCCTCTGTTTGCTTTTGCTGGTCACACTGATGTGGTACCTGCAGGCCCAATCGAACAGTGGAACACTAAGCCATTCGAACCGACTATCGTAGACGGTTTCCTACATGGCCGTGGCGCTGCTGATATGAAAGGCTCTCTGGCTTCAATGATTGTTGCCGTCGAGCAGTTCATTGCCAAACACCCAGACCACACAGGCTCAATTGGTTTCCTGATCACTTCAGATGAGGAAGGTCCTTTCATCAACGGTACTGTACGTGTTGTTGAAGCATTAATGGCGCGCGGTGAAAACATCGATATGTGTATCGTTGGTGAACCATCGAGCACTGAGTTCGTGGGTGATGTCGTGAAGAACGGCCGTCGTGGCTCTATCACTGGCGACCTAACGATTAAAGGCACACAAGGTCATGTTGCCTACCCTCACCTAGCAAACAACCCAGTACACAGCTCTCTGCTTGCTATTAATGAGCTAGCAACAACTGAGTGGGATAAAGGTAATGATTACTTCCCGCCAACCAGTTTCCAAATTCCAAATGTGAGTGCGGGTACTGGTGCTTCAAACGTGATCCCTGGTGAGTTTAATGTTCAGTTTAACCTACGCTTTAGTACAGAGTTAAGCAACGACATCATCGTTGAGCGCATCACAACGACACTCGACAAGTATGATTTCGAATACGACCTAAGATGGACATTCAATGGCGACCCGTTCTTAACAGACGCAGGTTCACTGCTTGATGCTATTGTTGATGCAGTGGGTCACGTCAATGATGTGAAACCAGCACTGCTAACGACTGGCGGTACATCTGATGGTCGCTTTATTGCACGTATGGGCGGACAAGTGGTTGAACTAGGCCCTGTGAATGCAACGATTCACAAGGTTAACGAATGCGTGAAGGTAGCCGATTTAGAAAAGCTAACTGACATGTACGAAAGAACATTAGTGAACCTATTCGCTAAATAGTCTTTCATCAGCGATTCATAGCATCCAATTATTGAGAGACTCGTTATGACACCAGAGCAGCTTACCGGACAATCAGATTCTCATCTAGAGCCTAGCCTGATCGGCACCAAGACCTTCTTGGTCCACAGTGAGGTTAAGAATGACCTGAATAATTTGATTGAAGCTGCTCAGCTCGCTGGTTTTAAAATGGAGATTGCCAGTGGCTTTCGCGACTATGAAAGGCAATCTCTGATTTGGAACCGTAAGTTTTCTGGCGAAGCTCCGATATTAGATTCAGAAAGCCAACCTCTTGATGCTTCAAAACTGACCGAACAACAAAAGCTATCGGCTATCCTGAGATGGTCTGCGCTTCCCGGCGCGAGTCGTCATCATTGGGGTTGTGACTTCGATGTCTTTGCTCGTAACCACTTACCTGAAGGCATACATCTGCAATTAGAACCATGGGAATACCTTACTGGCCACCAGCAATCGTTTTACCAATGGCTATCAGTTCATGCTGCACAATTTGGTTTCTTCTTTCCTTACAGCCAAGATTTGGGTGGTGTGGCGATCGAACCATGGCATATCAGCCATCGCAAAGTATCGGAGTCGTGTTTATCACAGTTATCTCCGACTTTACTTGGCAAGCAACTCCAATCTAAGCCAGTATTAGGGTATGAGATTATTATGGAGCAGCTAGACGAGATCTATGCACGCTTCGTAGCGAATATCAGTCATTAGGAGCGCTTATGTTGGAGTGGCTTACAAACCCTTGGGTTATCATCATCATCGTAGTTAGCGTTGTTGTGGGTAACATCGCAGCGCTCAAACAGACAGCCAATATGGATCTGACGGGGCGTGGTAAAACTGAGCGAGATTTAGATAAGCTCAATCGCTTGGATAAACTTAACCAAGAGAAAGCTGAAAAAGAAGAATCCAAAGACAATAAAGACGCATAGCCTTTTGCTTTGGCTAATCAGCTTGATTGACCAATTTTGATTGACCAATGTAGCCTGATGACAACGAATACAATAAAAAAGAGGACACAGTGTGTCCTCTTTTTTATTTGCTTTTGCTAATCACAAGGCTGATTTAACTCAGCTTGTGACGGCTTGAATGACTACTCAGCTTTCGCTTCTTTGTCATCTTTGGTTTGGTCAGCAATATGCGCTAATACCGGAACCATAGACTTAAGCAGCTCTTCTTCTACTGGCTTACCTGATGCATCCGTTACGTTGATTGACGTACGGTTGCCAAGGTCACCAAATAGGAAGTTGTAAGTGCCTGGCGCTAAGTCGATAGGCTGTAGGCCAATTTCTTCCCAGAACTCATCATCTGGTGCTGCGTACTTCGCCTTCACCGTACCCTGAGATTGATTGCGTTCTTCAAGCTCAAAGCCCATTTCAGGCAACAAGTTAGGCAGACGCTGCCAGAATACATTGTATGGCGTACGAGCAATAATCACAGGGAAACCACTACGGTCAGCACCCATTGAAATTGGAATACGCTTCACCAACTCTTGCGCTTTCAGCGCCGCTTCAGCACGAAGGTTTTCATCGTACTTAGCCATAACTAGGTTGGTCAGGAACGCGTTGTAACGCTCTTTATTGGTTGCCGTTACTGTTTTCTCTTCAGTACCTTCACGCCAATCAATCAGATTAATCTTGAAGCCATGACGGTTGTTTGCTTGGAAGCGAGAGATAGAGTAACGACTACCAATCTCTACGTCTTCATCTTCAGAAACCCAAGTTACCCAATCGGTCTCAATCTCATTCTCTGATTGCTCACGAATACCAATACCACGTTGAGCCAGCATATCTACAGCCGTTTGCCACACGCGGTCTGCCTCTTCTGCGCGAAGAAGCCATAGTGTCACTTCACCGTTTTGACGCTCAGCACGAGCACCCGGGATCAGTTCAAGAACCTGTTGCGGTGGACGAATATCCACTTCACGACCAGTACCACCACTGAATTCACCGCTTGGGATGTCAAAATTTGGGTAGAACTGAGGCTGAGCATCTGCAGGCAATTGCCATTGTGAAAACTCAGGTGTTTCTAAGTATTCGAAATCATCTTTGGCTTGGCGACGTTGAGTCGGGTTGCCAGAACATGCTGTAAGAACGAAAACAGCCAGTGACCCAATCACTAGCTGGTGAGAATACTTCATTTATACTCCTAAATGCCGAAGGTTCGCTTCGGCATCACTTCATACGTTTTAGTAAATGCACGCTTCAGTCATTGCTTGAGCAACAACAGGTTGAGCTGGCTCTGACAGTTCAGTCAGCGGTAGACGTAAGCCACCTTCAGCAATCAGACCCATTTTATGAACCGCCCATTTTACGGGAATAGGGTTAGACTCAACGAACAAATTCTTATGTAGAGGCATCAAACGCTCATTGATCGCTTCCGCTTCTTCAAACTTACCTTCTTTTGCTAGCTTGAACATGGTTGCCATATCAGCGGCTGCAACATTGTTCGTTACAGAGATCACGCCATCGCCACCACGCTTAACAAATTCTAGGCCTGTTAAGTCATCACCACTTAGTAAGATAAAGTCTTCGCCACAAAGTTCACGGTGAATTGCAATTCTGTCGAGATCACCCGTCGCATCTTTCAGTGCAACGATGTTTTCGATCTCAGCAAGACGAGCAACCGTTTCTGGCAACAAGTCTACCGCAGTACGACCTGGAACATTGTATAGAATTTGTGGAACGTCACTGACTTCAGCAATCGCTTTGTAGTGTTGGTACAAACCTTCTTGAGTCGGTTTGTTGTAGTAAGGCGTTACGCTCAGGCAACCAGCAATACCAGAACCATTCAACAAACGGCTGAATAGAACAGATTCATGAGTTGCATTTGCACCTGTACCAGCGATAACGGGAATACGACCATCAGCAAATTCAACGATCTTGTTGACGACTTTGACATGCTCTTCAATAGTGAGTGTTGAAGACTCACCTGTTGTGCCAACCGCAACCAGACCATCACTACCTGCAGCAATATGGTGCTCAACTAACTTTTTAAGGCTGTCGAAATCCACTTCACCATCTGTATTAAATGGCGTAACTAGCGCAACGATACTTCCTGAAAACATGTCTATCTCCCTTAATTTATTCTTTTTGCATGTTACTGTAAGCCAATCAATAAACACAAGACATTAAAGTGGCTTACCGGCAACATCTGCATTAAATATTGTCGTATGTTTGAGGTAAAACGACTTCTAACGGCGTTCTACCTAGAATTTGGGTAACCTGCACTCAATCTAGCGGATAGCACATCACTGGATGTCAGTAACAAGTAAGCTGTGCTCTCATCGCTCTATCTCATTTTTTAACGCGCTCGATATTCTTATCATTGGTTGCATGTTCGAAGCAAGGTCGCACATAAAAAGCCCCGCACGCACGCTTATTCCACGAGCTAACTGTGCTAACATGCATGAATCAATGGAATATAAAGAGACGTGATTTTATGACTCAACATCTAGTAATCACAGCTGTGGGCACTGATCGCCCAGGTGTATGCAACCAAGTGGTTCATTTAGTCACCCAATCAGGCTGTAACATTATTGATAGCCGTATCGCCCTGTTTGGCGAAGAATTTACGCTTATCATGCTGCTGTCTGGAAAGGCAAACAACATTACCCGCGTTGAAACCACCTTGCCCTTGCTTGGACAAGAGCACGACTTGATTACGATTATGAAGCGAACCTCAACTCATGATGTTATTGAGAACTCTTACACAGTAGAGGTGTTCGTTGAGTCAGACGATAAAATCGGACTTACTGAGCAGTTTACCCAGTTCTTCGCAGACCGAAACATCGGCCTCGATTCGTTAAGTGCACGAACCATCAATAAATCTAAGGTTCAACTCGACAACGACCAATTCCATATCTCTATTACCGCTTCTGTGCAATCAGAATGTAACTTGATGCAGCTACAAGAAGAATTCGATTCGCTGTGTCAGAGCCTATCAGTCCAAGGCTCGCTCAACTTTATCAAAAACAGTCTTTAAAAAGGAAATGTCATGAATACGCTAACGGCTGGTGTTCCAGCACCTGCTTTTTCTCTTCCAGATCAAGATGGCAATATCGTATCTCTTGGTGACTTCAAAGGTAAAAAAGTACTTTTCTATTTTTACCCTAAAGCAATGACTCCAGGTTGTATTGTGCAAGCGGAAGGCCTGCGTGATATCAAAACACAGCTTGATGACCTAAACGTGGTTGTTCTAGGTGTGAGTGTTGACCCAGTAAAACGTCTACCAAACTTCGTTGAGAAGAAATCTCTAAACTTCACCCTGCTATCTGATGAAGACCACAGCGTTGCTGAACAGTTTGGCGTTTGGGGCGAGAAAAAATTCATGGGTAAAATCTACGACGGTCTGCACCGTATTAGCTTCCTAATTGATGAAGAAGGTCAGATTGAACATGTCTTCAACAAGTTCAAGACTAAGACTCACCACGAAGTGGTTCTAGATTACTTCAATCAAGAAGCTTAAGGGCGATTTGAGTGAGTTAA
>NZ_MAKD01000133.1:0-9349 GCF_001691235.1 Vibrio sp. ZF57
CCCCTTTAACCGAGCCCAAGGTGCCGCGCTTTTATAGCGCGGCTTTTTTTTGATTCATTTTTGTGGTGGGAAGGGGGGAGAATGGGGCAGGTTAGTGCTCACTAAGACTTAATTATTTCCGAGCCCTAATCACTGCCAGAACTTAGTTACTACCAACCTTATTTTCCGCCAAAGCAAAGATACTTAATGTCCATGTACTCATCGATGCCTTCTTTCGCACCTTCACGGCCAATACCTGATTGTTTCACACCACCGAAAGGCGCGACTTCGGTTGAGATTAGACCATCATTAATACCCACCATACCGTACTCAAGTGCCTCTGCGATGTTCCATACTCGATGAATGTTCTGACTGTAGAAGTACGACGCTAATCCATAAATGGTATCGTTGGCCATCTCGATAAGCTCTTCGTCCGTGTCGAATTTCATCACAGGCGCGACTGGGCCAAAGATCTCTTGTTGAACGATGTCCATGCTGTGTTTTACATCTTTAAGAACAACAGGCTGAATGAAAAGCCCATTAAGCTCCTGAGTTGGCGTGACAGGCGCAGCACCTTGTTCAATCGCTCGGTTTATCAAAGCTTGGATGTTGTTCTTCGCATTCAGGCTGACAACAGGTCCAATCGTGACACCCTCATCTAAACCGTTACCAATCTTAAGCTGCTGAACCGCTTGATCGAATTTAGCCACAAACTCATCGTACACTTTACTGTGAACGTAGAATCGGTTTGCACAGACACATGTTTGACCTGCATTACGGAACTTCGACGCCATTGCGCCTTGAACGGCCGCGTCGATGTCAGCATCGTCAAACACAATAAAAGGTGCATTGCCACCAAGCTCCATAGAGGTGCGTTTGATGCCTTTTGCAGCTTGAGCCATCAAAATGCTGCCCACACGGGTCGACCCAGTGAAAGAGATTTTTTTGATCAACGGATGCGAAGTGAATAGGTTGCCCACTTGTTCAGGGCTTTCACCAAGAACGACTTGAAGTAGATCCTTAGGGATACCCGCTTGATAAGCCAGTTCAACCACAGCAAACGCAGAAAGCGGTGTCTCATCCGAAGGTTTCACGACAAAGCTACAACCCGCAGCTAAGGCAGGAGCCGCTTTACGAGTGATCATTGCAATCGGGAAGTTCCATGGCGTAATCGCGCACGCCACTCCGATCGGTTGCTTGATGGTCACCAAACGTTTGCCTGCGACTGTGCTAGGAATGGAATCACCATAAGTGCGCTTTGCTTCTTCTGCAAACCACTCAATGAAGCTCGCGCCATACACCACTTCGCCTGCCGCTTCGGCTAACGGTTTACCTTGTTCAATCGTCATGATTCGAGCAAGGTCATTCTTGTTTTCGAGGATCAACTGGTGCCAGCGATGAAGTAGTGCAGCACGAGATTTAGCAGGGATTTTTGCCCACTCTTTTTGCGCTACATGAGCTCGTTCAATCGCGCTCGATAACTCTGTTTCTGATGATATCGGTGCGTGCCCGATGAGTTCACCCGTTGCTGGGTTTGTGACTGCAACTGCGTTGTTCGCTTCTGTCACCATAAAAGAGAGTAAGTGCTGGTTATCAATGTTTAGCATCGTGATTCCTTCTTGATGATTACTTAACACGTGTTGGTGCTGTTATTGAGTTGATGTCTATGCAGTGCTGATGATTCGCTTTAGCCTGCCAAGGTTATTCTTGCGCCCAGTTGTCTGCTTCTATCTTCGCTAATGCTTTTGCTGCTTTTTGAAGTGCGGGCAAGAATTTTATTGCTTCGTCCGGTTTCACTCGAATCACAGGTGCTTGTATCGCTAGGCCTAGGTTTGATTGACCTGTTGGTGAGGGTATCAGCACAGCGATACAGACTAAGCCTGGCAAAAACTCTTCATCATCAATAGCAAAACCTTGGATTTTCGCTTCTTCGATGTCTTTCTCTAGAGTCGAATAGTCGGTAATCGTGTTCACGGTGTATTGAGTCAGCGGCACATTTTCAATTAATCGTCTGCGCTGCGACTTAGACATATGAGCTAAAAACAGTTTTCCAGTAGCCGAGCAGTGCACGGGAACGCGAGAGCCGGGGTGCAGGTGAAAGCGAAGGGGAGCTTCAGTTTCGGCACGATCGAGATAGATGATTTCACCACTTGAAAGAGCCGTCAGGTTACAACTCTCACCGACTTCTGCTCTTAGATTTTCAAGGATGGTGCGTCGCGCGCTGTGCATGGTGCTATTCAAAAGTAGGTTTTCGGCAAGTTTTCTTAGTCGAATGCCTGAGCTGTAGTGCTTTTCGTCGCCATCTCTTTGAATGATGCCCGCGGCTTCTAATTGCTGAAGCATTCGGTGCAGCGTGGGTTTTGGTAATCCGGTCTCTTCGACTAAACCTTGAAGAGAAATAAACTCGTCTTTTTGCGCTATCACCTCTAATAGTGCAAAAAGTCGGAGGGTCGGTGTATCCCCTTGAACTTGCGGTGTTTCTGTTTGCATACAGTGATTCATCCTTGCGATATGTCTATGCCTAAGAGTGTACATACCAAATCATTATTCTTCAATTATCTGAATAAAATTTGATCTTTTTTATTATTCCAATAATATAAATGTAAATTATGGAACAATTAATCTCAATAAATGGAATTTAAAGATGAAGGCGATTGGACGGATTATTGATAAAGCTCATTTAGAGCGTAAGCGTGTTGTTTTGAGTGAAGCGGAGGACCCGCGAGTGCTAGCTGCTGCAAGAATAGCAATCGACAAACAGCTCGCTCACATCACACTTGTGGGCGATGAATCGGCGATCATCGCTGCTGCAGAACTTCACCACATTAACCTCGCTGGCATTCATATTGTTTCTCCACAGGCGTCGTCACTCAAAGAAGTGCTCGCTGAGCGGCTGTATACATTAAGGAAAGCTAAAGGCATGACTTATGATGACGCCCTAGAGCTGGTTCAAGATCCACTTGTTTTTGCCAATTTGATGGTAAGGGAAGGACTGGTAGACGGCACAGTTAATGGCGCGGTTTATACCACGTCTGATGTGGTGCGAGCTGCGCTGCAGATTATCGGCCCCGCGCCAGACAGTGAATTGGTATCCAGTTTCTTTCTGATGATGTTGTGTGAGCCTTTCCATAATCTTAAAGGCGGCATGATTTTCAGTGACTGTGGTTTGGTGATTAACCCCAATGAAACCGAGCTAGCATCGATTGCCGTAGCCGCATCAATCAGTGCTCAAACGCTACTGATGGAAGAACCTAAAGTCGCAATGCTGTCTTTTTCGACCAACGGCAGTGCCAAGCACGAATCGGTCGATAAGGTTCGTAATGCGGCTCAACTCGTAAAACAACGTTGTCCCGGAATCGCCGTCGATCAGGATGTTCAACTCGATGCCGCGATTGTGACTGAGATTGCCGCGAAAAAGCTGCCAGATTCAGAGGTGAAAGGTCAATCTAACGTGTTGATATTTCCTAACTTAGAAGCCGGTAATATCGGTTATAAGCTTGCGGAAAGGCTAGGTGGGGCTGTTGCGATTGGCCCGTTGCTGCAAGGGCTGAATCAACCAGCGAATGACTTGTCCAGAGGCTGTAGTGCCGAAGATATCTTTAATGTCATTGCCGTTACCGCGGTACAAGCGCAGCAAGGGAAAGCATCTGACTTTAAGGCTGACTCTGAAGCTGATGTTGAAGAAAGAGAAGAGTCGGAGTTTGAATTCCGGTATTAACACTCGTTGCTTAAACTAATGCGGAATCTTGCACTCATATTTACCCCCAAATAACCTAATTAGGATAGCTAATGGAGTTACCTGTTTTACTCGCCATTCTTGCCACCATTGCGGTAGGTACTTATTTCCAAACTGTCACTGGATTTGGTCTCGGTATCATTGTGATTGGGCTAACGGTCAGCCTTAATTTGGTATCTCTACCCGTTATAGCCGCTGTGGTCAGTATTGTGACCTTGTTCAATTGCTTGGTGGCGTTGATGGGTAAGCCACTGCTTGGGGAACTCAAGATTCTGGTGGTGTTAGTCATCGGTATTATTCCCGGCGTATCGATGGGCGTGTACTTGCTGGACGCGTTGAGCGAGTCGGCAACCCAAATCCTACGAGGGCTATTGGGTGCCATGGTGTTGTTCGCTGGTTTGAGCTTTATGTTTAAACCTAAAACTAGAACGGTCCGTTCGACAACCGTATCTTTCCTTGTCTCAGGATTTAGCTCTGGGTTAGCGGGGGGATTATTTGGGATGGCAGGTCCACCGATTGTTTATCATCTCTATCGGCAACCTTTTTCGCTCGATCTGGTGCGAAGCACACTGCTGATGGTTTTCGCTTGTACGTCGATGTCCCGTACGGTCAATGTCTATGCGGCGGGCGACATGGAACAGAGCATATTGTGGTTATCCGCTATTGCTGTTCCTCTGGTGGCGCTTGTCACAATGTTTGCTCGGCGTTTCCCACCGCCGTTGTCTAATGATCAACTCAGAAAGCTGGTGTTTACGGTGTTAATGCTGATAGGCGGATATTTGATGGCTGTCTCTGCATGGTCGTTGTTTGGCTCCTCGTAAAACCATTCTCGACAAAGGAGGCTAGTGATTCGCTAGCCTAAGCTTCCCTGTTTAAACACGCTTTAGCATCTCAAATATGCTCCTAGATAGCCCAAACAAGCAGCTCTCTTGTACATCTAGCGTGATGTTGCTCCGATAGTACGGGCTCAAATCCACTCCCATTCCCACACCATGAATCTCAATACCGTTTTTGGTCGACTCACGTTCAATCACCTGTTTGAGATGGTTATCTAAATAGAACTGATCGTTGGCGGTACTGGTAGCGGTATCCATCGGGCAGCCGTCTGAGAACACAATCAAAACCTTTCGCTGGGCGGTGTGCTGCTGCAATCGATGACTCGCGAACTGAACCGCTTCGCCATCAATCCCTTCTTTAAAGATGTCGGCTTTACGAAGACTCGCAATGCCAAGTCGAGAACGTCTCCAATGGGTATCAAAATCTTTAAACACGATGTGCTGAACTTCGTTTAAGCGGCCCGGGTGCTTTGGTTGGCCTTGTTTAAGCCACTGCCGATAGACCTTGCCACCGTTCCAGTTATTGGTCGTAAAGCCAATAATCTCGAAAGGGATGTTGGCCAGTCCAACGGATTTGAGAATTGTATCAATCAGTAGGCTTAGCTTGTGACTGTGCTTTTGCATAGAACCTGAACAATCCATCAAAAACGTGATGGCACATTGATGAGATGCGCCGATGTCAGGTTGATAAAAGACAGTGCGATCCAATGGCGAAGTGATGAGCTTGGTGATGGTAGTGGCGTTAACAATGCCTTCTTCTAAATGGTCCTGACGTCGGTTCCTCTGTGGCGTGGCAACAAAACTAGTGAGCATAGCGGCCAAACGGCGAGTGTTTACTTGTCTCGCCATGATGTCATCGGTGAGTTTCTGTCTCAGTTCGAGTAATAGGGCGCGCCTGACGAGTTTGTCTGCGGCGATGACTTGATCAAATTCTGAATTAAAGACCTGATAATTCGCGCCCGAAAGCTCGAACACCTTACTACTGCCTGTGATGTCAGTATCGACGTCTTGATCTTGAATGTCGCCATCAACGATAAGCGCAAGTTGCGCAAGGATCTTGATGTCTTCTTCAACGGTTGGCGTGGGCGAGTTATCGCTCTCTTGCTCTTGGTTGATGAGCTCTTGTGCAAGGGCTGCCAACTCGTTGGCGCTGTGTACAAATGACTCTTGGTCGGTTCTATGTTGCTTTAAGTGCTTCAGGCTATGCCCAAAAGTAGGCACGATGCCGGCGCGAGTCGATTCAATGGTTTCAGCGATAGGTTCAGAAACGGGAACACCAGTTAAACGGGTGTGGATGACTTGCATCAGAGTAAACAGCAACATGCCGATTCGTGATTCGGTGAAGCCATTCTGATGATATTGGCCGCTCCAATACGCAAAGTTGAACTGAATGCTGGTGGTAACGCCTTTTAGATAAGATGGAACTTGCGATTCAATTCGCACCTGCTCGCAGAAGTCATATAACAGACGTTCGACCTCGTTTTTCGGTCGCAATGAGTAGTGAAGATCAGCATCTGAAAGCAAGAGTCGTAATGCCGATGAATCGATCTTGCCTTGCATCGAAAGCTTACTGTTTTTCAGCTCGTGGCGAGATACAAAGGTGAGATCGTTGGTGTGGGCAGACTGGTAATAACAGGGCTTATTGCCTTTATAGAGTCGTTCTCCCCGATAGTTCAGATCGAGTTCACCACTGATTGCTCTGGCGACAGACACACCAATATCGAGGATCTTTTTCTGCTGAGAAGAAATATTGGCCATGGTTTACGACTCCGAGTGCGAATAATTTTGAGTATGCGCTTCCAAGGCTTCACCAAAGCAACGGAAATAGTATTCGCTAACCAGTTCTTTCTCTTCGTCTTCACAGCGATTCAAGAATGACAACCTAAATGCGGTGGCTACATCATCGAATATTTGGATGTTTTCGGCCCAAGTGAGCACCGTTCGCGGAGACATCACCGTTGAAAGGTCGCCAGCCCGAAACTCGTTACGCGTTAATCCTGCGGTAGCGATCATTTTCTCGACCAGTTGTCGGCCACTTTCATTATTCAGTTGCGGAAGCTTAGATAACACGATTTTGGTTTCATGTTGTGGGTCTAAATAGTTGAGCGTAGCGATGATGTTCCATCTATCTAACTGACTGTGGTTAAGCACTTGAGTACCCGAATACAAACCTGAAAAGTTACCCAAGCCAAGCGTGTTGCAGGTAGCAAACAGGCGGAAAGAAGGGTGAGGTGTGATCACTCGGTTTTGCTCTAAAGAGGTGTACTTTCCGTCTTGCTCTAATAGCTGTTGAATCACAAACATCACGTCAGGGCGACCAGCGTCGTACTCATCTAACACCAGTGCGATGGGTTGTTGAATGCTCTGAGGAAGAATGCCTTCTTTAAACTCTGTTACCTGCATTCCGTCTTTAATGACGATGCTGTCTTTACCTATGAAATCCAAGCGACTTAAGTGTCCGTCTAGGTTGATCCTCAAGCATGGCCAGTTCAATCTCGCGGCGATTTGTTCAATGTGAGATGACTTGCCCGTTCCGTGTGTGCCTTGAATCAGCGTGCGACGATTGGAGGTGAACCCTGCCAATATAGCCAGCGTTACTTCAGGATCAAAACAGTAATTTGGGTCGACTTTCGGCACATATTCACCTGGATGTTCAAATGCCATCACCGTTAGGTTGCTGTCGATGCCAAAGCGTTCTCTCACGCTTACCGGCTGCGTTGGTACCAATTCCGCCTCTTTCATCATATTTCCCTCTATATAGCTCATCACTTGTCGCTGCTATCGCGATATGTCATCGATTATTAACAGCTCCAGTTAAGTTAACGGCACTTTTTGTACGAAAAACTACCAATAATGTAATCCAGTTTTATTAATTAGAATGAATTGTTCCAATTTAATATAAAAAGTTGACGTGCAAAAATTCTACTACTAAGGTGAAAATGAATTCGAAAAAGAGACAATTCATTCCGAAAAATGAAATTTTGGTTAACTCAAGGAGAATGGAAGAATGAGCGAGCAAGAAAAACGTACGGTTGTTTCCGGCACAGTAACAATGACACCATCAGAAGCGTTCGTTGAAACTATGGTTGCTAATGATGTTACCGATATGTTCGGCATCATGGGGTCGGCATTTATGGACGCAATGGATATCTTTGCTCCTGCTGGCATTCGATTGGTCCCAGTAGTACACGAGCAAGGCGCTGCCCACATGGCAGATGGTTACTCTCGTGTATCTGGTCGCCATGGCGTGGTTATCGGGCAAAATGGCCCAGGTATCAGTAACTGTGTAACAGCAATTGCAGCTGCGTTCTGGGCACATAGCCCGGTCGTAATTGTGACGCCAGAGACAGGCACTAAAACAATGGGCTTAGGTGGTTTCCAAGAATGTAACCAGCTTCCAATGTTCCAAGAGTTTACTAAGTATCAAGGTCACGTAACGCACCCAGATCGTATGGCGGAATACACAGGCCGATGTTTTGACCGCGCAATGAGCGAAATGGGTCCGACTCAGCTGAACATTCCACGTGACTACTTCTACGGTGAAACTCAAACCGAGATCCCTAAACCAGCGCGTTTAGACCGTGGTCCAGGTGGTGAGAAGTCTCTGAATGAAGCGGCAGACCTGATTGCTGAAGCTAAATTCCCAGTCATCATTTCTGGTGGCGGTGTGGTCATGGCAGATGCAGTTCAAGAGTGTGCGGCATTAGCAGAAAGACTGGGTGCTCCTGTTGTGAACAGCTACCTACACAATGACTCTTTCCCTGCTAGTCACCCATTATGGTGTGGTCCTTTAGGCTACCAAGGTTCGAAAGCAGCAATGAAATTGATGGCTCAAGCGGATGTGGTTATCGCTTTGGGTACACGTCTTGGTCCATTTGGTACCTTGCCTCAACATGGCATGGACTACTGGCCGAAGAACGCGAAAATCATTCAGATTGATGCAGACAACAAGATGCTTGGTCTGGTTAAGAAGATTTCGGTTGGTATCTGTGGTGATGCAAAAGCAGCAGCGGTTGCGCTATCTGAAAGATTGGAAGGCCGCGCACTGTTGTGCGATGACAACAAAGGCGCTCGCCAAGATACAGTCGCAACAGAGAAAGCTCTTTGGGAAAAAGAGCTTGATGAGTGGACACACGAACGTGACTCGTTCAGCTTAGATATGATTGAGGAAAACTCACACGAGACTCCGTTCTCTGGTGGCGAATATCTACACCCACGCCAAGTATTGCGTGAACTAGAAAAAGCGATGCCAGAAGACGTAATGGTCTCGACGGATATCGGTAACATCAACTCAGTGGCAAACAGCTACTTACGCTTTGAAAAACCACGTAGCTTCTTTGCTGCAATGAGTTTCGGTAACTGTGGTTACGCATTCCCGACCATCATTGGTGCGAAAGCTGCGGCACCTCATCGTCCCGCTATTTCATATGCAGGCGACGGTGCGTGGGGCATGAGCCTGATGGAAACCATGACATGTGTTCGCCATAACATTCCAGTGACAGCTGTGGTATTCCACAACCGTCAATGGGGTGCAGAGAAGAAGAACCAAGTCGACTTCTACAACCGACGCTTTGTTGCTGGTGAACTTGAAAACCAAAGCTTTGCAGAGATTGCACGAGCAATGGGCGCTGAAGGTATCACGGTTGATAAGCTGGAAGATGTAGGTCCAACCCTGCAAAAAGCCATCGACATGCAGATGAACGAAGGCAAAACAACCATCATTGAAATCATGTGTACTCAGGAGGGCTTTGTTGCGTAATTCAATGGAACTAAATCAAGAACCTACGATCTGATCAGC
>NZ_MAKD01000134.1:0-202 GCF_001691235.1 Vibrio sp. ZF57
CGTAGGCATTATGCGGTATTAGCCATCGTTTCCAATGGTTATCCCCCACATCAAGGCAATTTCCTAGGCATTACTCACCCGTCCGCCGCTCGACGCCCATTAACGCACCCGAAGGATTGTTAGTGTCGTTTCCGCTCGACTTGCATGTGTTAGGCCTGCCGCCAGCGTTCAATCTGAGCCATGATCAAACTCTTCAATTTAA
>NZ_MAKD01000135.1:0-21228 GCF_001691235.1 Vibrio sp. ZF57
CACAATAATTCATCAATCTTAATTAGATCACATTTTTACTTTAATTGGTATAACGCTAGAAGTATTAAGTGCTCCTCTAGCTCCCCCTATTTAATCGAATCGCTTAATACCTACTA
The DNA here is from genome assembly GCF_001691235.1 of Vibrio sp. ZF57. Classification (NCBI taxonomy): domain Bacteria; kingdom Pseudomonadati; phylum Pseudomonadota; class Gammaproteobacteria; order Vibrionales; family Vibrionaceae; genus Vibrio; species Vibrio sp. ZF57. Next base: position 117 of record NZ_MAKD01000135.1, read on the forward strand.
AATACAACCTTGCAGTATTTAAAGGCTTAGTCGAACACTAGAGCTTTCTGTTCAACACTCATCTCGCTGCGTAGTTTCTGATAATGACTAAAGCTATGCCTGCTAGACTTTGAGTCTCATTATTTTCTCCGGAAGGAATGCTTATACAGCTGAAGTCTGTTCTAGTGGGTAGACTCGCTAGCGCTGCAAAAAAACGAGTTCTTTGCATAGCCTCACTTCCGGAAAGATTGCTGGCTAAGAGCGTTTTATCATATCGTCGGCAGCGTGATTAAACACCATTCGTCTTCGCTTTAGTCCCGATTAAATCTAATGTTTACCCAACATAAAGGCTTTAGGTTGCTTCAATAACAGTGCAGTAAACGCCGTGGTAAGTTCTATTGTTTATGTATACCTTTCAGCTAGATTTTCAGTGAGGAAAGCGGCGAATCTGATTTTCATCAGGTATAAAAAAGGCCACCTAAATTAGGCAGCCTAGTTTGATATTTTGAGATGTTAATCTAACTCTTTCTCAGCTTGTTTCGCTTTCTCTATCATCGGAGTGATTGTTGAACCTTGGACTAAGATTGAGAACACAACAACAGCGTATGTCATGACGAGGATTATCTCTTTAACATCTATTGCCTTGTCTTCAATCACCCAGATACCTGAAGGGATTGAAAGTGCCATGGCTAGAGCTAGTCCACCACGCAAACCACCCCAAGTTAAGATCTTGATTGACCAAGGGTTGTAAGTTCTAAAACGTTTAAATCCAATATAAGACAAAAACACACTTAGGTAGCGAGCGCTTAGTACTAGAGGAACAGCGAATGCCATTAGGATCCAGTCTTCTTGGTGGAATTTGAATAACAGCATCGACATACCGATTAATAAGAACAATACGCCGTTTAAGAACTCATCGATTAACTCCCAAAAGTGATCTAGGTGATCCTCACTCTCTTTCGAGAATCCAATAAAGCGAGTCCAGTTACCAATCATGATACCTGATACCACCATCGCTAATGGTCCTGATACATGTAGAACTTCAGCAAACGCATAACCAGCAGTTGGGATGCCGATGGTTAATAGCAACTCCATCGAGTGGTCATCGGTATTGCTGATTAGGTAGTGGAATACAAGACCTAAAACAAAACCATAGACAATGCCGCCAATCGCCTCTTGAACGAATAGTATGGTCACACTACCGACGGTTGGCGCTTCTGTGCCGAATGCGATAGTAAATAGGGTTACGAAGATAACTAAGCCAAAACCATCGTTGAATAGAGATTCTCCCTCGATTTGAGTAGAGATTCTTCTGGGAGCGTCGAGTTTCTTTACTATTGCTAGCACGGCGATGGGATCGGTTGGAGAGATTAGCGAGCCAAAGAGTAGGCAGTAAATCAGATCAAATTGAATACCGATGAACTGGCAAAACCCGTACAGCACAAAACCGATAAAGAATGTTGAAAACAGCGTAGCACCTAACGCGAGTACTGTTATTTCCCATTTCTGGTCTTTTAGGTTTGGTAATTTGATTCCCAAACCGCCTGCAAATAGTAAGAATCCTAATATCCCTTTTAGAAGGAAATCTTCAAAATTGATACTGGCAACGGTTTCTGAGGCGATGTCAGCCAATTGGAACCAATTGTTTTGTCCCGCAATGATAATTAATAGAGATAACATCATTGAGCCAGCTGTAATGGCGATGGTTGTCTGCATTTTACCAATTTTTGTATTCACGAAAGCAATAAGCATGGCTGCAGCGGACAAGAAGCATAAGGTGTAATAGACCGACATTGGGATTCCAACATGTAACAAAGTATGAATATGAATTTTCGTTGTCTCATGCTCAAATAGCAAACATTTTTTTGTCATGACTCAGTAATCAATTTCCTTTTTTAGACGTCTAGACTCCTTTTTAATGTGTGATAGGATGGAGGGATAATTAAAGGAATGAGGTTGTACCGTGGGAAGTAATGTAAGGCAAAAGATTGACGCTCTGTTGAAGCAACGAATTTTACTGATTGATGGTGGCATGGGCACCATGATTCAGGATTATAAATTGGAAGAGCAAGACTATCGTGGTGAACGCTTTGCTGATTGGCACAGTGACTTGAAGGGCAACAATGACCTTTTAGTTCTTACACAGCCTAAGCTTATCAAAGATATCCATATGGAGTATTTGGAAGCTGGGGCTGACATCCTCGAAACCAATACCTTTAACGCTACAACCATCGCTATGGCCGACTATGATATGGAAAGCCTTAGTGAAGAGATTAACTTTGCTGCTGCCAAGCTTGCTCGTGAAGCAGCTGATGAATGGACCGCAAAGACCCCAGATAAACCTCGCTTCGTAGCGGGTGTATTAGGCCCTACCAACCGAACTTGTTCTATATCCCCTGATGTAAACGATCCAGGTTACCGTAATGTTAGCTTTGACGAACTGGTTGAAGCTTATTCTGAATCGACTCGCGCGCTCATTAAGGGCGGTTCAGATTTAATTCTTATTGAAACTATCTTTGATACGTTAAACGCGAAAGCGTGTGCCTTTGCCGTTGAATCTGTTTTTGAAGAGGTGGGTATTGCTCTTCCAGTGATGATTTCCGGTACCATCACTGACGCATCAGGTCGTACCCTTTCAGGACAGACGACAGAAGCATTCTACAACGCCCTTCGTCATGTAAAACCAATCTCATTTGGATTGAACTGTGCATTGGGCCCTGATGAACTGCGTGAGTATGTCGGTGAGATGTCTCGTATCTCAGAGTGCAATGTTTCTGCTCACCCTAATGCGGGTTTGCCTAATGCATTTGGTGAGTATGACCTTTCTCCTGAGGATATGGCTGAACATGTTAAAGAGTGGGCTGAAAGTGGCTTCTTGAACCTAATTGGTGGGTGTTGTGGTACTACTCCAGAGCATATCCGTCAAATGGCTGAGGCCGTTGAAGGTGTAACGCCGCGTCAATTGCCAGACTTACCAGTTTCTTGTCGTCTTTCGGGACTAGAGCCACTGACGATAGCTAAAGAATCTTTGTTCGTGAATGTAGGTGAGCGGACCAATGTTACCGGCTCTGCACGCTTTAAGCGCCTTATCAAAGAAGAGCTCTACGACGAAGCCTTGAGTGTAGCTCGAGAGCAAGTCGAGAATGGTGCTCAAATTATCGATATCAACATGGATGAAGGGATGCTAGACGCCGAGGCGTGTATGGTTAAATTCCTGAATCTATGTGCTTCAGAACCTGAAATCTCGAAAGTACCTGTTATGGTCGATTCTTCTAAGTGGGAAGTTATCGAAGCTGGCCTAAAGTGTATTCAAGGCAAAGGCATCGTTAACTCAATCTCTCTAAAAGAAGGCAAAGAAAAGTTTGTTGAGCAAGCCAAATTAGTTCGTCGTTATGGTGCTGCTGTGATCGTGATGGCGTTTGATGAAGTCGGGCAGGCTGATACTCGAGAGCGTAAAGTCGAAATCTGTACCAATGCCTACAACATTCTTGTTGATGAAGTCGGTTTCCCACCAGAAGATATTATTTTTGACCCGAATATTTTCGCAGTGGCTACTGGTATCGATGAGCATAATAACTATGCGGTTGATTTCATTGAAGCAGTAGGAGACATCAAACGCGATCTCCCGCATGCGATGATCTCTGGCGGTGTGTCGAATGTTTCATTCTCATTCCGTGGTAATAACTACGTCCGTGAGGCTATTCACGCGGTATTCCTATATCACTGTTTTAAAAACGGTATGGATATGGGCATTGTAAACGCTGGTCAGTTGGAAATTTACGATAATGTTCCAGAAGATCTGCGTGATGCTGTTGAAGATGTGGTACTAAACCGTCGTGATGATTCGACTGAAAGATTGCTGGATATGGCGACCGAATACCTAGAGCGTGCTGTTGGTAAGGTTGAAGATAAATCTGCATTAGAGTGGCGAACTTGGCCTGTAGAGAAGCGTTTGGAGCACTCTTTGGTAAAAGGTATCACCGACTTTATTGTTGAAGATACCGAAGAAGCTCGTGTTAATGCCTCTCGTCCTATTGAAGTGATTGAAGGTCCTCTAATGGACGGAATGAACGTTGTTGGTGACCTGTTTGGTGAAGGTAAGATGTTCTTACCACAGGTTGTAAAGTCTGCGCGTGTGATGAAACAGGCGGTTGCCCATTTAGAACCATTCATTAATGCATCCAAAGAAGTGGGCGCAACTAACGGTAAGATTTTGTTAGCGACCGTTAAAGGTGACGTTCACGATATCGGTAAAAATATCGTTGGTGTGGTTTTACAGTGTAATAACTACGAAATTATCGACTTAGGTGTGATGGTTTCTTGCGAGAAGATTCTCAAGGTAGCGAAAGAAGAGAATGTCGACATTATTGGCCTGTCTGGGCTGATTACACCGTCTCTTGATGAAATGGTACATGTTGCTAAAGAAATGGAGAGACAGGGTTTCAAGCTGCCTCTTCTGATTGGCGGTGCAACCACATCTAAAGCTCACACAGCAGTTAAGATTGAGCAGAATTATTCAGAACCTGTTGTATACGTAAATAATGCCTCGCGTGCAGTGGGTGTTTGTACCTCACTACTTTCTGATGAATTGAAACCCGCTTTCGTTGAGAAGCTGGATATCGATTACGATCGCGTTCGAGATCAGCACAATCGTAAGAAGCCTCGTACCAAGCCTGTCACGCTTGAAAGAGCTCGTGCCAATAAAGTTGCTATCGATTGGGATGCGTATACGCCACCGGCACCCGCTAAGCCGGGAGTTCACATCTTCAATGATTTTGATGTGGCAACTTTGCGTCAGTACATCGATTGGACTCCATTCTTTATGACATGGTCATTGGTTGGTAAATACCCTGCAATCCTTGATCATGAAGAAGTGGGTGAAGAGGCAAAACGTTTATTCAAAGATGCTAATGATTTACTGGATCGCGTAGAGAAAGAGAAGCTGCTTGAAGCGCGTGGTATGTGTGCCATGTTCCCAGCGAACAGTGTTGGTGATGATATTGAGGTGTATACCGATGAATCTCGTACCGAAGTTCTAAAAGTTCTACACAATCTTCGTCAACAAACAGAGAAACCAAAAGGCTTTAACTACTGTTTGTCTGATTACATTGCGCCAAAAGAAAGCGGTAAAGCGGATTGGATTGGTGGCTTTGCGGTTACGGGTGGTATTGGTGAGCGAGAGCTGGCTGATGAATACAAAGCGAAAGGCGATGACTACAACGCGATTATGATTCAGGTGGTTGCTGACCGATTGGCTGAGGCGTTCGCGGAATATCTGCATAAAGAAGTGAGAAAGGATATTTGGGGTTACTCGCCAGATGAGAATTTGTCTAACGACGATTTGATTCGAGAGAAATACCAAGGTATTCGTCCAGCTCCAGGTTACCCTGCTTGCCCAGAGCATACAGAGAAAGGTACGTTGTGGGAGCTGATGGACGTTGAAAAGGCAATCGATATGTCATTAACGACAAGCTACGCGATGTGGCCAGGTGCCTCAGTGTCGGGTATGTACTTCTCTCATCCTGATTCGCGATATTTTGCGATTGCACAGATTCAACAGGATCAAGTAGAAAGCTATGCTGATCGTAAGGGCTGGGATATGTTGGAAGCTGAGAAGTGGTTAGGTCCAAACATTAACTAGTTTGAATCTATGACGAGCTTTGGTTCGTAAAGTAAAAAAGAGAAAGGGTTACTCAAGAGCAACCCTTTTTGTATCTGGGGTTTGGTTAATTAAAACCAATTAATTAACCATCGCCTTATTCAAATAACTCTTGGTGAAGTTTTTGGATCGCCAACTTAGAAACAGATGCATCTAGCAAGAAGCACAAGTTGTGTGGGCTTGCTCCGTAACAAATCATACGTAGATTGAAATCTTCCAGAGTGCCAAACACCTGCTTTGCATAGCCTTTATTTTCACTCATGTTGTTGCCAATAAGCGCAACAAGGCATAGGTCGTGTTCAATATCTACAGAACACAACTCTTCAAGCTCCAGTCGAGCAGCTTCTGGTAACTCAGGAGCACCACCTGATGTGTCTGTTTGATCGAGAGTCAGTGAGACACTGATCTCTGAAGTCGTGATGAGATCGACTGAGATCTTATGTTTAGCAAGGATCTCGAATACCTTCGCCAAAAAGCCGTAAGCATGGAACATGTTTGCACTGCGAAGCGTAACCATCGTTTGGTTGCAACGAAGAGCAAGTGCTCTGAATAATGGTGAGCTTTCAACTTCTTGGCGAATCCAAGTTCCACCTAACTCTGGTGCTTTAGAAGAGCCGACAAATACCGGGATTTGGTGGCGCAATGCAGGTACTAGAGTTGAAGGGTGCAGTATCTTTGCACCAAAGTTTGCCATTTCCGATGCTTCACTAAAGCTGATCTCTGGGATAGGAGAAGCTTTAGGTGCAATACGAGGATCTGTGGTGTAGATACCTGGAACATCCGTCCAGATTTCTAGACCAATCGCCTGTACAGATTCGGCAATCAGTGCTGCTGAGTAATCACTGCCACCGCGGCCTAAAGTCGTGGTGTTACCTTCGCTATCAGCGCCGATAAAACCTTGGGTAACGACAACTTGTTGTTGGCAAAGTGGAATCAGTTTCTCTTGCGCTAGAGCGGCAATATCTTCTAGTTGAGGTTCGGCTTTACCAAAATCATCATTAGTACGCATCACATCTCTGATATCAAAGCGAACAGCAGGAGTGCCTCGTTCAGAGATGATCTGAGCCAAGATGTGTGTCGACATCAACTCGCCACATGCGACAAGGTGATCCGTCAGTTTAGTACTTGTTTGGAATGATGCGGCCTCTGCAGCGCTCGCAATGTCATCAAGAATGCTGTGGACTTCTTTTTCGATGCTGATTGGATCTGCGAGTTGGTCAAGAATTGCGTTGTGAATGTCCGCTAATTGCGCCATTAGTTCCTGACGACGAGCTTTGTCTTGAACACCATTTGCTAGTTCAACCAGCAAGTTAGTGACACCAGAGCATGCACTACTCACGACCAGTTTCGTGTTTGAGTTGTTTTCAATAATGGCAGCACAACGGCTCATTGCTTCAAAGTTGGCAACACTTGTTCCACCAAACTTAGCGACATTAAAAGAACCAGCTACATTAGATGCACTCACGATATATCTCCCACGACTTCCTAAAATAAAATTACGGTTGGGTAATCCAACGTCCGATGTTTTTCGAAGAGAGTTTTAGAGCAAAAAGAGAGGAATTATTAGAATAGTAACCTCAGAAGCTCTTCACCATATAGAAATGGCGACAGTTGACGGGATTCAGCCCGCTCAACCGATAATAAAGGTCCTGCATCCTTTTATTATCTCGGCACTGCTCCCCATAAATGTTTTGTATTGGAAATGCGGTTCCACAAAACATCTGCCTGGGCAGTGCTCCTCTTCTGCTAGATAGCCGTTTCATTGAACGTTTTTGTGGTAACAATGTCAATCCGTAACTTGAGATAATTGAAAAATAATTTTAACAATTATGTGACAGTGGTTTGACCTCAATACTTATGGCTAATTGCTGAGGTAATCAATTTGCTTTAGGGTGGATTGTTCACAACATTAACGTAAGGGATGTACATGTCTAATTTACCACTCACTACTGCTATCGATAGCTTTTATCCACCACACCGAACGTTAATGGGACCTGGTCCTTCAGATATCTCACCTCAAGTGTTACAGGCTTTGAGCCGTCCAACCATAGGTCACCTAGATCCGCTGTTTATTGCGATGATGGATGAACTGAAACAGCTTCTTAAATACGCTTTCCAGACTGAAAACGAATTTACGATTGCCGTTTCTGCACCGGGCAGTGCAGGTATGGAGACCTGTTTTGTTAACTTGATTGAGCCTGGTGAAAAGGTGATTGTTTGTCGTAACGGTGTCTTCGGTGAGCGTATGCGAGAAAACGTGGTGCGTTGTGGTGGCGAAGCGATCCTTGTTGATGACGAATGGGGCAAGCCCGTTTCAGTTGAAAAGGTAGAACAAGCATTGGCAGAAAACCCCGATGCCGTTGCTGTTGCATTTGTGCATGCAGAGACATCAACCGGAGCGTTATCTGATGCTCAAGCTATCTCTGCTGTCGCTCGCCAGTTTGATGCGTTAACGATTGTTGATGCAGTGACATCATTAGGTGGTGTTCCATTGCTGGTTGATGAGTGGCAGCTTGACGCGGTTTATTCTGGCAGCCAAAAGTGTCTGTCTTGTGTGCCAGGGCTATCTCCAGTGACTTTCTCTCAGCGTGCGGTTGATAAAATGAAAGCCCGTAAAGCACCAGTGCAAAGCTGGTTTTTGGATCAAAGTTTAGTATTAGGTTACTGGAGTGGAGAAGGTAAGCGTAGCTACCACCATACCGCACCCGTGAACAGCCTTTATGCTCTGCATGAGTCGCTGGTTTTGTTGAAAAATGAAGGCTTAGATAATGCGTGGTCTCGTCATCATGCGATGCACCAAGAGCTTAAAGAAGGCGTAGAAGCTCTAGGGTTAAAGTTTGTGGTTGATGAAGAGAGCCGCCTGCCGCAGCTTAATGCACTTTATTTCCCAGAAGGAATTGATGAGGCTAAGATCAGAACGCAGCTTTTAGAAGAATATAATCTTGAAATCGGTGCTGGGCTTGGCTCTTTGGCTGGTAAGGCATGGCGTATCGGCCTAATGGGTTACGGTGCTCGTAAAGAGAATGTCGCGTTGTGCCTAAAAGCGCTAAAAGATGTTTTGAAGTAGCTGCATGAACTGAAATTAAAAAGAAAAGCGCACGAGAGATCGTGCGCTTTTTTGTATCTACCCCAAGCTCCTACTGCCTACTAAGTGAAGCTTGCGTTGCGAATTCTTAACATTATTCTGCAGACGAAACGTTATCTTCTGCTTGTGACACTTTCTTATACTGAACCTTTGAAAAGTCTCTGTTAGGGAATAAAAAGTTCGCTTCGCTACGAATTTGCTCTGCTTTACTTTCTTCTCCTAGGCCTTGATACGCCAGAATCAGATTGCTGTAGAAAGCCGGTCTTGGTTTACTCTTTATGATCTCCAGTGACCAATCGATGTAAGGCTGTATAAGGCTCGGGTCGGCTTTGTAGAGGCCGATATTAAGGTAAGTGCTGTATATATCCCAATCGTAGCGATCTTTCCACACTACTGGGTTCGTTACCTGCTTAAGAATGTCCGGATTTTTCGGCTTAGACAGTTCAAACTTAGTCAGTACATAGTTGGTGTGCAGGGCGCTCAACATATAAAAACTGACCAAAATAGGGAGCACTAAGCTCAACACTCTAAATAGGGTCTTGCTGATGATACTGAACGACTGTTGATAATGTCGGGAAGAGCGCTGATCTACCCAGTAAATCAATATAATGAATGTTATCCAGTGAATCGCCGAGTGGTAAAAAGGATACTCAAGTTGAGAGTGCAAAAGGATTGGGATAAATAACGCGAGCAGGGCTAGACGTGTTCCCTTTGCTGAACTTGTTATGCGTGACATCACCAATATTGCAGCAATCAAGATTCCGATGATTGGTACAATCCCCCCTTCAACTCCCCAAAACAGGAACTCATTGTGCGGGTGATCCATTGAAGGAAGACCTGGATGATAGTTCGAGTTGAGTTGATGTTGGCGAGCTGTATATAGCGTGTATTCAGACTCAAATTTCCCGTAACCATAACCTGTAAATGGCTTTTCGATCATCATATCTAAAGCTTGCGGGAACGTATAAGCGCGCGGGCTTTCTAGGTTCGCTCTCTTGCTAGCGAGGCTATCAGTCGCACTTAGGCTGATCACCGAAAAAGCGACGACGACACCGACGAGCACTGATGCGCACCATCCGTAGAAGCGTTTCTTGGTCGAGAACTTGTATAGATAGGGCAGAATGCAGATAAACCCAATGACAGCGGCCAACCATCCGGTACGTGATGCAATGATGATCAGCAAGGGCACGGTTAAGGTTGGAGTTAAATACAGTAGGAATGATTCGCTGATCTTATGGTTATATTTAGCCGGCTGCCTTGCTAAAAGGTAAGCGGACAGCACAAAACCAGTAGCAAGAAAGCTTGCCATTACATTCGGTTGTTGAAATATCCCATATGGTCGGTTTGCAGCAGTGTTGTAGCCAAATAGGTTGCCAGGTTCTAATAAGAAATATTGCACATAGCCAAATAGTGCTTGTATAACAACAGCAAGTACAATGAACCACAACATACGTTGCTTGTGTTTATTGCTGAACTTAAATTGCTGCAGCACCACAAATAAGGCAAAGCCCGCCCACAATCCAAGCAAGCGTCCTGACGCTCCTTGAGGTGCAGCATTGCTGTATAAAATGGGTAGCGTGAGTATGATGCAGCTAATCAACAAGCCAATTGTTAATTTGGAATACTTGAGTACTCGATTGGTCGCGAGTTGGTAAAAGCCAATCGCTAGCGTGAAGCTTAGCGCTAGCCAAGTGGTAGGGTTAAAGGATAGAGCAAGGCCCGAACCACCAGGATTCGGCATAAAAAAATGCATAGCTAACAAGAATACAACAGCTAAAGAAGCCAGAAATGCTTTGTTGAGTGGTAGCTGAGTGACCTGATTTTCTAGCTGAGTACCGCTAGTGTGTATTGTTGCCATAAATCCCTAACCTTATAAAAACAGAGCTTGTTCCTTCTGAAACAAGCTCTGTTACTTTAACATTTTTCTGTCTGCCCGCAGGGCGCTATTTTACACCTACTTCAAATTTAACATAGGCTTAAGGAAGCGAGCAGTGTGTGAACCTTCGACTAACGCCACATCTTCAGGTGTACCCTCTGCAACAATCTCACCACCACCTTGCCCACCTTCTGGGCCAAGATCTAGGATCCAGTCTGCTGTTTTAACGACATCTAGGTTGTGCTCAATCACGACAACTGTATTACCGTGATCACGCAGTCTATGTAATACCGTCAGTAGCTGCTGGATATCGTGGAAATGAAGGCCTGTTGTTGGCTCATCGAGAATGTATAAGGTTTTTCCCGTGTCTCGTTTAGACAGTTCACGCGCTAATTTAACACGCTGAGCTTCACCACCAGATAAGGTTGTTGCCGCTTGTCCGAGGCGAATGTAGGAAAGGCCAACATCCATCAATGTTTGCAGCTTACGAGCGATAACAGGCACAGGGTTGAAGTATTCTCGAGCATCTTCCACTGTCATCTCTAGAACTTCGTCTATGGTTTTTCCTTTGTATCGAACTTCTAGAGTTTCACGGTTATAACGCTTACCTTTACACACATCACAAGGCACATACACATCGGGTAAGAAGTGCATCTCTACCTTGATTACGCCGTCTCCCTGACAAGCCTCACAACGACCACCACGAACGTTAAAGCTGAATCGACCTGGCTTGTAACCACGAGAACGTGATTCCTGAGTGCCCGCGAATAGTTCACGAATAGGGGTGAAAATCCCTGTGTAGGTCGCAGGGTTTGATCTTGGTGTACGACCGATAGGGCTTTGATCTATGTCGATTACCTTATCAAAATGTTCTAACCCTTTAATCTTTTTGTGCTTTGCTGGAACTGCAGTCGTGGCACCGTTTAATTGAGTGTGGGCGACTTTAAAGAAGGTATCGTTGATAAGCGTTGATTTACCCGAACCTGATACGCCCGTAATACAACTGAACAAGCCAACAGGAATTGTCGCGGTCACATTCTTTAGGTTATTCCCCGTTGCGCCAACGATCTCGACGACCTTTTTCTTGTCGATAGGCGTTCTCTTTTCAGGCACTGCAATTTCTTTAGCACCGCTCAGGTATTGGCCTGTCAAAGAGTTCGGGTTTTCGATGATGTCTTGCATGGTACCTTCTGCCACCACGTGACCACCGTGCACCCCTGCTCCTGGACCGATATCGATAACATGGTCAGCACAACGAATTGCATCTTCGTCATGTTCCACAACAAGTACCGTATTACCTAAGTCTCTCAGGTGAATTAAGGTTTGCAATAGACGTTCATTATCGCGCTGGTGGAGACCAATTGATGGCTCATCAAGTACATACATAACGCCAACTAAACCGGCACCGATTTGGCTCGCCAAACGAATACGTTGCGCCTCACCACCAGACAGCGTTTCAGCACTGCGTGATAGGTTAAGGTAGTTCAAACCAACGTTGACTAAGAAATGCAGACGATCATTGATCTCTTTCATCACTTTATCTGCGATCTGCCCACGTTGACCGTCTAGCTTCAATTCTTGGAAAAATTGTAGTGCGTCAGCAATGCTAAGTTCAACGATTTCCGGAAGTGTTGTATCACCAATGAAAACATTACGAGCTTCTAATCTCAGGCGAGTGCCATCACAGCTAGAGCACGATTTGGTTGAGATGTATTTAGCAAGATCTTCACGCACTGCGCTCGATTCAGTATCACGGTAACGGCGCTCCAAGGTATTTAAAATGCCCTCAAATGGATGACGCTTAACCCGAATATCACCTCGGTCATTGATGTACTTGAATTCCACTTCAGTACGACCTGATCCTTTTAGAATGATCTCTTGAGTCTTTTTCGGTAGAGAATTAAATGGCGCATACAGATCAAAACCATAATGTTCTGACAGCGACGTTAGCATTTGGAAATAGTAGTAGTTCTTTTGATCCCAACCTTTTATCGCACCTTCAGCAATGCTTAGGTTCTCATCTAAAATCACTCGGCTTGGATCAAAATACTGTTGAACACCAAGACCATCACACGTACCACATGCTCCTGCCGGGTTATTAAATGAGAACAGGCGAGGCTCAAGCTCTTGCATGCTGTAACCACATTTAGGACAAGCGAAGTTAGCAGAGAATACGATCTCTTCTTGATCCGTTTCGTCCATCCAGCCGACGACAGCGATACCGCCAGAGAGCTCTAATGTGGTCTCGAATGACTCGGCTAAACGCTGTTGAAGATCAGGACGAACCTTGAATCTGTCTACCACAACTTCAATGGTGTGCTTCTTATGAAGTTCAAGTGCTGGTGGATCGGATAGATCACAGGTTTCACCATCAATTCGGGCTCGGATAAAGCCTTGCGCAGCTAAGTTTTCCAGTGTTTTAACATGCTCACCTTTGCGCTCTTTGACAATCGGTGCCATCAACATCATCTTTGAGCCTTCAGGCAGTTCTAAGACCTTATCGACCATTTGACTGATGGTTTGTGCTGCTAGAGGGATGTTGTGGTCTGGACAGCGAGGTTCGCCTACTCGCGCATACAATAATCTGAGGTAATCATAGACTTCGGTAATGGTACCGACGGTTGAGCGAGGGTTATGTGAAGTCGATTTTTGTTCTATTGAGATAGCTGGAGACAGACCTTCAATATGGTCGACATCAGGCTTTTCCATAAGAGATAGAAATTGACGAGCGTAAGCAGACAGAGATTCAACATAACGACGCTGACCTTCTGCGTAGAGTGTGTCAAACGCAAGTGACGACTTTCCTGAACCCGATAATCCGGTGATGACAGTCAGTTTGTCACGTGGAATGGTTAGGTTGACGTCTTTGAGGTTATGCGTACGAGCGCCTCTAATTTCTATTTTATCCATCTCAATAGACCATGTAATTTTAAGTGGCTAAAGTATTACATAGAGTGAGATTTGTGCAAAGTTTTACTGGATAAAAAAACAGTAAACAAAAAGGGCGACTCAAAGAGTCGCCCTTTCTAAAATCAGTAACGTTAGTGATTAACCAGTCGTTATGCTTCTTTCTTGGTCGAGTGTTTACCTAGCTCGATTTGCTGCTGGTCTTTCTTGTATAGGTTTTCGAAGCAGTAGTTTGTTGCTTCGATATAGCCTTCAACACTACCACAGTCAAAACGTTGGCCTTTAAATTTGTAAGCCAATACACAGCCTGCTTTTGCTTGTTTTAGCAATGCATCAGTGATCTGGATTTCGCCGCCTTTACCTGGTTCTGTCTGCTCGATTAATTCAAAGATATCTGGAGTCAGAATATAACGACCAATGATCGCTAGGTTGCTTGGTGCTGTACCTTGCTCTGGCTTCTCTACCATGTCATCAACTCGGAAAAGGTCATCTTTGATCATTTCGCCAGAGATAACACCGTACTTGTGAGTCTCTTCTTCTGGAACTTCTTGTACAGCAACAATAGAACAGCGGAACTGTTTGTATAGCGCAACCATCTGAGCTAGCACGCCTTGTTGCTCGTTCACACAAAGGTCATCAGCAAGTACTACTGCGAACGGTTCATCACCTACAAGTTCGCGACCCGTTAAAATAGCATGGCCAAGGCCTTTCATCTCACGTTGACGAATGTAGGTGAAGTTTGCCGCTTCAATCGTTTCACGGATATTAACCAATAGGTCTTCTTTATTGGTGCCGCTAATCTGGTGCTCAAGCTCGTAGTTTTTATCAAAGTGATCCATGATCGAGTGCTTACCACGTCCAGTAACGATGCACATTCCATCCATACCAGCTTCGATAGCTTCCTCTACACCGTATTCAATCAGAGGTTTGTTTACTACAGGCATCATTTCTTTAGGCATTGACTTGGTTGCAGGTAAAAAACGTGTACCGTAGCCAGCTGCCGGGAAAAGGCACTTTTTGATCATGATAAGACCCTTTATCTATAATAATTATTGATTCAACCTGAGTGGTTGATATTTCTGAGGGCAACTCTAGCATAAGTTATGTAGAAAATTCAGCAACAATAGCCATGGTTTACTAGAGCTTCCCTCAAAATTATCGTCAGACTAAGAGGTGGGTCGATTATGCAAGCAGGTTCTGGTTTGCCCATGCTATCGCTTGAACTCTATTTTTTACCGCAAGCTTACGGAATATTTGATAGAGGTGAGATTTAACCGTGAACTCACTAATAAACAAGTCATCGGCGATTTGTGTGTTTGAAGACCCGGATTGAAGACAGCGAATCACCTGGATCTCACGAATGGTTAAATCAACATTGGTTGGTGTGGTGTTGGTATTGACCATATTGCGATAATAAAACAACAGTTGATTGGTTACCTTCCTTGGCAGCCAGTTATCGCCATCAATGACTTCTTGAAGACCACGAGCAATCTTGTCCTTTTGTTCAGTGTTGTAAAAGAGTCCTTTTAGTACCCCATAGGTAAGAAGCTCTGAGGTTGGAAGTTGCTGGGGGACATTGAATAAAATGATTTCGTGATTTTTCCACATAACAGTCAGGTTAGGACAAATAATCAGTAGTTGTGGTACCTCTCTGTAATCGACGAGCAAGATCCGGTTACTCTGCTTTCTATCAACTAGCATTAATTCGTCGGGTGTCATTTTGTAGAGAACAATAGATAAATGCTTTTCTATCTCTTTTACATGTAGATAGGTATCGTTTGGGTCGATGCACAGAAAGTGTAAAGTGCGAGCGTATCTTGATTTTCTCATTGAAACGTCCTGTTTGAGTGGGATTAGATTCCACGTTGTCATGCAGGCTTTAGCTTCTCTAGCGCCTTGATAGTGACTTGCGTTGAATATCAATTATCAAAGTAAATGAGTGGTTTGTAAGTGGAGAAAAAAGCAACATCGCTCTGAATATCATGATTTGTTACGTTTTTATTCTTTGTAGTGAGGAGAGAATAGGAATGCGATTTATCACTGTAGAAAAGCATGCTATTCTTGTGCGCTAAAATTTTCTGAGACTATGAATTTAGACGGAGCAAATCATGGCTAGCCGTGGAGTTAACAAAGTTATATTTATTCATCAGTAGTTCACTATACGAATACACTATATACAATTAAGTTGCTATAGCTTAGACTGAACCTCTCTGTAATTGAACAGGGTATAGATGGAGAGGGCAATGGCACATTTACGCTTTACGACCAACTTAGAAATTAATGATTCAAAGGTCAAAAAATTCCCCTTCATAATTACCAACAAGTTAAAAGTTGATCTCCTCACCTTAGAATACTTCCTCGATCTTAGAGCGTCAGTCTCTCATAAAACCCTGTTAACATACGCACAACATTTAACTGATTTCATCTCTCAACTTGAAGCTTGCAATGATGGCTTGTCATATGATGATCCTGCGTACACGGAATGGTATGAAATTGATGACAACTGGCTTGAGGAATACTCGAATGAGCTGATTAGTCGATATGAGTCAGGCTCTGACAATACGCAAGGTTATGTAGGTCAGGTTTTGAGGACTGTTATTGCCTACCTTAGATGGACTCAGAGTAAAGGTTATACGAGCAACCTAGTTGGCACTGGCGAAGAAAATAGGTTGGTGCTGAATCTTTCTGAATCCAAGAAAGGCGGCACAGTTCACCCGTTAGCTAAAAAGCTCAGTAAGGTGAAGCCTCAAGCAAGAACTGCTCCTCGAATGAGATGGATCGAAATAGTCAAATCCCACACACATATTAAATCTAGAGAACTTAGCACTCGGTATGAGCTTATGGTTGACTGGGGGGTTGGTGCTGGATTGAGGGCACATGAAGTTTGTGCTCTCACACTTAGCCAACTGCCAACAAGAAAGTCTACTGAGGACGCTTATATCAACGAGGAAAATGTTTATATAAGCATTGTTATCTCAAAGGGAAGTAAGCCCAACACGTTGCCAGTGAGTCCAATGTTGGTCAAAAAGACATGGGATTTTGTGGACAGAGAAAGACAAGCGATCCTTAGCCGTGTTAAGTCGAAAGCTAAAAAATCTCGTGTCCCTTTTGTGGATTCAGAGGTTTTATTTCCATCCGAGCGAACGGGGAAAGAAATGGTCTCTAACACCTTCTCTAATCAAGTTCGAAGAGCATTCCTTAATGCCGTTGAAGCTGGTGATTTAGCTGAAGACCAAATTGTTTGGGCGCATGGTCTGCGACATCGACATGCCACTAACCAACTCAAAGGAGCTGATGAGCGGGGCATTAAAAATCCAGAGAGAGTTACCAAACATCTTACGAGACACAAACATGAGCAAACACTTGAAACATATACCGTTGCTAGATTTCATGAGGATGATTAATGGCTAAGGGAAAGCTTCAACGACGTAAGATCGCCTCTAAAACTAAGGCGACGGTATCACCAATATCGCCATCAGGTCGCTTTGAAGTTTATCTAGGTGAAGCAGGAAAAACGATACCGTGCTTAGACCTAATGGATTTGCATGATGGTGACAAAATAATTCGGAGCCTGAACCTGTTTCTGCGAGATAAGCGCCTATCCTCGGCTAAGCAGGAAGCAGTGGAGGTTCTCAAGTATCTGCGGTTTGCTCTAGCATACTCTGGGGTTGTTAACACAGGTAGTTTAGATGCCTATGTTGATGAAATCAGTGCCAATCCAGATATTGAATACAGTACAAAATATCAAAAATACATAGCTGTAAAGAAGTTCGCCAAGGATTTGCGAGAAAAAGGCGTACTGCCCGAATCAATGCCTATCCCCGAAGGTTTTGACGCTTCTAAGATACAAAAGAAAGCAAAAGCATCATTTCCTGAGCTTGCAAGGCTATATGTTGAGGACGAAAGCAACTTCGACATGCTGGATGTCAATAAAGTAGCTGAAGCCCTTAATATTGGATTACAGGGAGCTCAGGCGTATGTGTTCTCTCTTGAGTGTATAGATATTTTGCACCAAGAATCTCTATCAGGTATTTCAGCTTGGGAGAAGGATTGGGACTTCACCCAATCAATAATCGACAATCTCACACAAGAAGATATCGCATTCTACAAAAGTGTTGAGGGCATTAATGACCCTGTTTTCTTCAGAGAGCGTACTGATCAAGATGCAATTGCAATACTGTATGCTCAATTCGGCACAAAGATTCCTGCGGTTAAAGATTGGCCTAAAGGTCTTATGGATTTTTTGCGAAGTATTGGCTGGGAGAAGGTCGGCACAAGGGTTAAACGCCTGTTTAAAGGTGAGCCTGTAAAGCATGAGGATGCCGAACTACTAGAGTTTGCTAAAGGTCTTTCGAAAGAACGGCTCAAGGAATACCAAGAACTGAAGGATTTTACCTATCTTAACCCATTCTTTGATCACAGAACGATTGAGCACGCTATCGCTATTTTGTATGTCCAACGTGGAAGGTTATTACCAAGTTCAATGGACTGGCCTGATAATGTCACAGACTACCTAAAATATCGAGGTTGGTTGCCATCTCGCGTACGTGCTTCACTGTTTCCAACAACCATGTCTGTCGCACCATTTATTGTTGGTTTGCTCTCTTATATCGACTTAAGCCCCAATGTCTACCCAGTAGCCCAATATTCATATTTGACCTCATTCTCCTCATCAGAAGAGGACGGAAAAGTAAGGGTTTATCTCGATAAATTTAGGGGAGATGGTGGTGTAGATAAATCTTTTGATGAGGACGATGAAATTATTGCTGCGTGTGTTAGGCATACGGCTCGAATGAAGCGTGTTTTGCAGGATGTTGGCGAGTTAGGGAAAGCTGTTTTAAGGAAAGAGAAACCCCAGTTATTCACTCAACATACTATTTGCCATCATAGCCATTCAGGTATTGAAGTGTTGCTGCCCCCTGAAGAGTCAAGTGTTACGAACATCGTTAGAGATTTCATTACTGAGCAGTCTGAACAGCACCCAATATTGAAAGCAATCATTGGTGCAACAGGAGAAAATTTCAGACCGACTAACGCTCTGATTTTGAGGCTTTCTGGCGAATCAACAGGAAAAATACAGCAGATTCTGAACCACAACTCTAGTGTGACCACTAATTTATATACCGAAAGGGTGTATACGCAGGCAATCCTAAAAACCAAACAAAAGAATTTCATGAGGTATTTGGTTGACAATGCCACAGCGCCTGAAACAAAATTAGAAAGTAACAAATCAAAACCGAAAAATGATTTATGGGATGCAAGTAATGACGGTGTAGATGAATGGATTAATTGCGAAGCTCAACGAATTTGGTTTCATGACGTTGAGATCGTTGCTGAGTGGGTGGCTTGGGAGAGGCAAATTGCGGAATATGAGGAAGAGCTGAAGTTCAATAACCCTAAGAGGTGGGCTTTATACTGGGCACCTCGACTTGCCAAATACAAAAGCATGTTAACCCTTGTCACAGAAGTTGATTTGAAGGCGGCAAATGAGAAGGCCGTGAACATCGTATTGCCACCATTATCGTAGAGAGAAGAGTCAGATAGAATGGAAGTTAAAGAGCTTATCTTGGGTGACCTATCATCTGAATTACCCGTTGATGGTGACTCAGCTAATTCGCACCTAAATCAGAGCCTTGTAGAGCGTAGTGACGATGGTGATCTAAGGTGGTTATTGAGTGAATACAAGGCTAAAAAATGGAAATTAAAGCCACGGTCGGAGAGTGATGAGCCATCCAAATATACAGTTAGCTGGTTTGATGATCTAGAGAATGCTAGCGGCTGGGAACACTGGGTGGATGTTTGCAGGGAATTATGCACCGCAAAGATGGGGAGGGCTGGCAAGCCTAAAATGGCTACAAGCAGCCTTGCAGCGTATGCCCGAACATTGAAATCCACTATGCGATTCATGTTTGTTGAGCGAAAATGCTCTCTAATTGAAGATATCTCTGAGGATGATGTTGAGGCATTTAAAAAGGCTGAAATTAAACGAAAGCTAAAGTGTTCTACACTGGAATCTAACGTTATCCCTCTACAGGATTTATATTTACTTAGGCGTGATTTAAAGCATTCACTGTCGTTTGACCCATTCGTCTCTACAACGAAAACTCAATGGGCAAAAGCAAACGGGGTTGCTGATGGGCATACTAAAACTCTAGTGCCTAGAGAGGTATTTTTCCTATTGAATGAAGCTCTTAGGCGTATCTCTCGCTCGAAAGGAGACCTGAATCTTTTCAGTGTCTATATGGAAATGAGGGGGGTAGGTGAGGATTTCGACAGGAACGTTGCCTCGAAATTCAAAAGGAAAACGGGTGAAAGTTCAGGGGCGCTGATTAACAGGATGCGGGAGCTGTACGGAGCGGCACTGATGGTCACCTTCTTGTTGACGGCAGAGAGGAAGCATGAAGCCACAATGAGGGAAGAGGCAGATGTCACTGAATTGCTTGAGTCTGAGCTTGATATATTGCGAGGGCTTGAGACAAAAACATCTGGCTCCACTTCTGGTAAAAAGACAGAAGTTGCTGTTATTGAAGAGGTTAAGGATGCCTTCAGGATCATCATGGATATTACAAAGTACACGAGAGAAGTATGTGGTGAATCCAAGGCACTTCTCAAGTTGCCAGTGGGGCACAGCACTTCAGGTCACAATGAAAAGCATTATTTTCTGACCACTGCCCCCATGTACAAACTTCTAGGATACTTTGCTCGCTCCTGTGGAATTGACATTAAAATTCGCCCGCATATGTTTCGTCGTGCTTATTCGATGATTTGGGGGTGGCGTTATGAAGTTGGCGATCTACATGAGTTATCTAAGATGCTGAAGCACAACAATAAATTGTTCACGGAGAGATATACAGACGATGAAGATATCTGGCATTTTATGCCCGAAAAGCACCACCAAATGGCTTTCGATATCTTGAACAGCACCCTTACAAAAAAGGTAAGAGTCTCTGGAGGAGCGTCTAAGACCTTAGAGCGATACAGCCGCATCATTCAGGTGAAATCAAAGCTACTAAATCCTACTGAAATAGCTGACTTTATTGATGAACTCCTGACTACAGGTGAGATTTCAATAGTTGTACATGCGAATGGGTATTGTGTACTCACAAAAGAGACTAAGGATAAGTCAAAATGCCTCGATGACAATGGTGAAATGGATGAGGCTAGAAGGGAAGAGTGTCGGTGTGCAGGGTGCCCTAATCTTGGTATAGATAACGATGGAGAAGAATACTGGCAAAAGAGAATAGAGCTTCATCAGCAAGTTGTTGATAAAAGTAAAAAACCTCAACTGATCGAGAAGTCTAAGGCTTTTATTGCTGACATCAAAACCGCTATGCTTACGCATTAACACAACAAATCAAAAGCTAAATTTGATGAGACTGCGTATTCCACCTCACCCGATCAGCCTTCTAGGCTTATTCGCCTCAGCGGTCTGATGTAGCAAAAGTAAGCCAGAGAGCTATGGTTTTGCTCAGTGGTAAATTGTGCCACTGAAATCGCAGTACTTTCCCTCATAGCTAACGGTTGATGAGCTGTGCTCGGAGTGGCAAATTAATTTTTAGGTACTGGATCATCATAGAAGTGTGTGACAGATTCATTTTTTAGGTAC
>NZ_MAKD01000136.1:0-390 GCF_001691235.1 Vibrio sp. ZF57
TGCGCTTGAACTTCAAGGTCAAAAGCCGTATTCATGTCCATCGCGACCGCTTCGATATTATTGCCATGCTTGCCTAACAGCTCGAAGAACGGTCGTATGTCCTTGCGGCTACGGCCTAACCCTATCCAAATAACTTGATGAGTCTTAGCGTCAGCGATGACCGTGGCATACCGATGTCCTTTAAAGATAGCGAACTCATCCATGACGAGTTGCCTTAGCCCCTCCCATTTCACTGACGGTACCACTTGGCGAAGTCGGCGTTTATCTATCTCTTTAATGGTGTGCCAATGTACGCTTGTTAACTGGGAGATATGCTTAATGGGAAGAAGAGGCAGCAGTTGTTCTATATAACTTTTTAGGCGCTTCGTGATGCGAGCATAAGGCTCTAAC